>CAVKNR010000125.1:0-4229 GCA_963657575.1 Sodaliphilus sp. | reverse complement strand
ATCTTGAACACCTTTCGCTCTTAACTAGGTGTCCAATTCATCATACCCACTCCACAGTCCGGACCGCCCCGCGGTCCAACTTTCTGTCCGCACCCCCAACAGTCCCTATTTCACCGCAACTGCGTTGGGGCGTAACCGGGGCACAAAGCTGCGGCGCCGCTTGGAGGAAAAGACCGGAAGCAAGGGTCCATTCCTCCAGACGGCGCCGCAGCTGTTTTGGTGGCTCGGTTTTTGTCGATGTGGCTTAGTTGAGCGCGACTGCCAGTCGATTATGCAAAGCGGCTCGGGGGCGTGTCGCTTCCGTCACGTTCTATCAGCATACAAGACGGTTTTGGTTCTTGTTCGTGACGGAAACGGCGCGCTTCCGAGCCGCTTTAAAAGAAAGGGGGCGAGGTCTAGGGCACGCCCCCTTTCACGATAGAGAGCTAAACCTAGCCGCGGACCTTCTTGACGATGTCCATGGCCTCGCGGGCAATCTGCTCGACCTTGGAGAAGTCGCCATCGGCAAACAGGGCCGGCTTGACCATCCAGGTGCCACCGCAGGCGATGATGGCAGAGGAGCTCAGGTACTCCTCGACGTTGGCGGTGCTCACGCCGCCGGTAGGCATAAAGCGGTGACCGACAAACGGAGCGGCGAGGGCCTTGATGGTGCTCAGGCCGCCATACTGGGACGCGGGGAAGAACTTGGTGACCTTGAGGCCCAGGTTCTCGGCTGCGGTAACCTCGGAGGGGGTCACGGTGCCGGGAAGGACGGGCAGGTCGATGTCGATGCAGTGCTTCACGACGTTCTCGTTGTAACCCGGGGAGACGATGAACTTGGCACCGGCGGCGCGGGCCTGCTCAACCTGCTCGACGGTCAGGACAGTGCCGGCGCCAACGCACATCTCGGGCTCGGCCTCGGCCATAGCGGCGATGCACTCGGCGGCGCAGGCGGTGCGGAAGGTGACCTCGGCGGACTTCATGCCAGCTGCCATAAGAGCGTGGGCGAGCGGGGCGGCGTCCTCGACCTTGTCGAGCACAACGACCGGCACGATGCCCAGGGACTCAAGCGTGGTGTAGAACTGATCGAACATGATGTTCCTTTCGATGTGTGGCGCGCATGGGCGCGTGATTGCCAAATGTGCTGGTCAGGAGCCGATTTTGGATTGGTTATCGGAGGCACTGCTTGGGGTTCAAGCAATTCCAAAACCGGCTGCTCGACCAGTCGTGTAGGAAATGCCAGGCAAAACCGGAATGGGACTGGTGGTTTTGCCCGGCCGGAGGAATCGGGGAGCGGGCCGCAGAGGTATGGGATTGGAAAGCTGCGGCCCGCGGAATGGAGACGGACTAGCGTGCGACGCGAGTGCCACCGTCGGCGGCTGATGCCACGGCTGCGATCTCGTCTGCGGTCACCAAGTTGGAATCGCCCTTGATGGTGAGCTTGAGGATCGAGGCTGCAATCGCGTAGTTGACGGCATCCTGCGGGTCAAAGTCGTTGATGAGGGCATGGACGAGGCCGGCGTTGAAAGCGTCGCCGGCGGCAACGCCCTCGAGCACGTGTACATCGTGAGCAGGGGAGAACCAGTGCTCGCCGCTCTCGGCGTCAAAGAGCATGCCCATCCAGATGGAGCGCTCGACGCAGGAGATGTTGCGGACGACCGAGGCGACCTTCTTGCAGCCGTACTCGGCGCAGATCTGACGGGCCATCTCGACATAGGTGTCGCGCTCCTCGATGCCGTGGGCAAGGGAGCCAGAGACGCAGGTCATACCGAGGCCGGCGGGCGCATCCTCGTCGTTGGCGATGCAGATGTCGACGAGCGGCAGGAGTTCCTTCATGGTGGCCTGCGACTTCTCGGGCGACCACATCTTGCCGCGATAGTTCACGTCGCACACGGTGGTGATGCCCTTGGCGCGGCAGGCGGCGAGCGCATCCTTGCAGGCGGCGGCCATCTCGTCGGAGACGGCGGGGGTCACGCCGGAGAAGTAGAAGACATCGATGCCCTTGAGGATCTCGTCCCAGTCAAAGACGTCGCGCTTGGCCATGTTGATGGCAGAGTACTTGCGGTCGTAGACGCAACCGTTGCCGCGCTGCGAGGCGCCGACCTCAAACACATAGGAGCCAAGGCGGTCGCCCTGACGCACGACGCGCGTGGTGTCGACGCCGTAGGCCTTCAGCGAACGCAGGGCGCACTCGCCCAGACGGTTGGCCGGGACAACGGAGACGTAAGCGGCCTTGTCGCCCTGGTAGGCCAGGGAAAGCGCAGTGTTGGCCTCGGCGCCGCCGTAGCGGACGTCAAACTCGGTTGCCTGCTCAATACGCAGGTGGTCTTTGGGCGAGAGTCTCATCATGATCTCGCCGAAGGTAAGAACCGTTTTACCCATGGTCGCGCAGCTCCTTTTACTCGTGCGTACACCTTTGATATGGCGTTGGCACGCAGGTGCCAAGACGGTAGGGTGCGTCTTTGCACCTGCGTGCCAACGCTTGCCGAAATCGGTTTACGAAATCGGTTTCGTTTCGAGTTGTAGTATACTCACCTACAGCGTTTTGCAACCGAGATTTTTAAAAAAATGCCTAAAATGGCTCAGACCGCCGACAATTGGGAAACGGGGTGCGTTATGGCGCAGATGAGAATCAAGGACATTGCCGCCGAGGCGGGCGTGAGCCCGGCCACGGTCTCGCGCTATCTCAACAACCGCCCTGGGCAAATGACCGAGGAAACCCGTGCTCGCATCGCGGCGGTTATCGAGCGCACCGGCTATCGCCCACGTGCCGCCGCGCGCAATCTGCGCAGCTCGCGTACGAACCTCATCGGTGTGATTCTGGCTGACATCGCCAACCCGTTCTCGAGCGCCATGCTCGAGGGCCTTTCCGCCAGCGCCGCGGCGCGCGGCTGCTCGCTCATGACGGCCATTAGCGGAAACGACCCCGCTAAGGAAGCGGAGTCGCTCACCAGACTTATCGATGCCGGCGTGGACGGCCTGGTCGTCAACACCTGCGGAGGCAATGACGAGGCGATCGCCGCGGCAGCGGGACGTCTGCCCGTCGTGCTGCTCGACCGCGACGTTGCCGACGGCGGTGTTGACCTGGTGACATCTAACAACCGTGAGCTGGTCGCCGGCTTGGTAGACGCCTTGGCAGCTGCGGGCAGCGAGCGTCTGTGCCTGCTCACCGAGGCAAGCGACGATAGCCCCGTGCGTCGAGAGCGCGCCGAGGCCTTTGCCGACGAGCTTTCGCGCCGCGGCCTTGCGGGCGAGGTCGTCACCCTGGCCGACGGTGGCGCCACGGGCGTTGGCCGTTTGGACAAGACCATCCGCGACTACGCGGGCAAAAGGCTCGGCCTTATCGCCGTCAACGGCCTGGTTTTCCTGCGTCTGACCGAGGCGCTGGCGCAGCTTGGTCCCTCGCTGCCGGCGGGGCTCAAAATCGCGACGTTTGACGACTACCCCTGGAACCATGTGCTCTTTGGCGGCGTGACCACGGCCGCGCAAGACACCCTTACAATCGCCGAGCGCGTGGTCGAGCGCCTCTCCGAGCGCATCGACGTTGTTACCACTACAGTGGGCGAGGCCGCAAAGCTGGCGCCCAAACGCATCGAGATCCCCGGCCACATCGAACACCGCGCATCGACCTCGCGCTAGCCTGTGTGATAATATATAGACAATGTCATACAGGAGGTATCCATGGCTGCGTCTGTGCTGAGTGTGCGAGTGGACTCGTCAATTAAAGACTCATTTGCCGAACTGTGCGAAGAGCTTGGCATGACTTCGTCTGTTGCGGTCAATATGTTTATGAGGCAGATGCTGCGCGAGCGCTCTCTGCCGTTTGTTCCTTCACTTGGTAAAAGCTCTGCGAGCGAAAGCGCCGCGGCGGGCATTTTGGATACTGCCCAGATTGAGTCCGCCGTCCGCGAGGCGGCCAGCTCGATTCCCGCCATCAAAACCGTGATTCTTTTTGGTTCGTATGCCCGGGGCGAGGCACATGTCGATAGCGATATTGACTTGCGTCTCGAAGTCGATCGCGAGCAGGGCTTTGGTCTTTTTGCACTGTCGGCATTTGGTGAGGCGGTGCGCAAAGAAACCGGGAGGCAGGTTGATCTCGTCTCTAGTGATCATCTTGATGACGATCTTGCCGCGGTAATCGAGCGCGAAGGAGTGATCCTTTATGATCGCGCGTAAGTCAGACCGCCTGTTCACACACGTTTTTTGAGCGCTTGATACGCTTTAACCCTGCGGAAACATTTTTCTGCGAT
>CAVKNR010000124.1:0-4244 GCA_963657575.1 Sodaliphilus sp. | reverse complement strand
CTTGTCCTCGTCGACCGTCACGTCGCCGATCTTGTAGTCAAAGCCCTCGAGATAGCTCTTAGCGTACTCCTTGGGATCGATGCCCAGCTGCTCGAACTCGTCGCCCGAGGCCTCTTCCAGGCCGGCGAGGAAGTCGTCGCCGCCGTTCTTGACCTCGTCAAACTGCGTCGTAAGATCCTCGGTGATGAGCTCCTCAACCGAAGGACCTCCGCAGCCGGAAAGCACAACCACGCACGCGACCAGAACAGCCATCAGGGGCGCAAGCAGCAGCTTCTTCTTCATGACATTCCTCCCAACAAGCGGCACCGCGCTTCCCGACGCGGTGCACGTCGTAACAATAAGGCCATACTAGCCGCTAACGAACACCCCCGGCAAAGCAAAGGCGCAGTCGGCTCGATTTAACGTCCGAACGGTTTACTGGTCCGCCCAACGCGCAATAAAACGTTCCGCCGCATTGTAATAAAAAAGGGCGGCCGGATAACCCGACCACCCCAAAACACCCTTATGTTGCCGCAGACTACTTGCGGACGACCTTAACGATGGCGTCACCAGCAGCGACGGCAGACTCGGCCTCGACGGTAAGCTCGACGTCGGCGAACTCGGCGGTGTTGGACACAGCCACGACGACGCAGTCCTTGTAGCCGGCAGCAGCGATCTTGGCGCGGTCGATCTTGAGCAAGGGCTGGCCGGCCTTCACGACGTCGTCAGCCTTGACGAAGCCCTCGAAGCCGTCGCCGTTCATGTTGACGGTATCGACACCAACGTGCACCAGGACTTCGATGCCGCTATCGGACTGCAGGCCCACAGCGTGACCCATGGTGACGGCCACCTTGCCGTCGCAGGGAGCATAGACCAGGTCGTCCTCAGGCCACACGGCGCAGCCCTTGCCCAGAACCTCACCGCCAAAGACGGGATCGGGCACGTCGGCCATCTTGATGACCTTGCCCTTGACGGGCGAGCACAGCACGTCGGCGCCGGCAGAAGCAGAGATGGAAGCGGGAGCTGCAGCAGCGGCAGGCTCAGCCTTCTTCTTAAACATGTCAAACAGACCCATACGTTTTCTCCTCTTGATTAAGCGCAACGTTATGCGCATGCCTATGGTGATTATAGTGCCAAATGGTTCAAATACTAAGGTGGGGACTCGAATCGCGAGCCCTTTCAAGCCCTTCCCAAAACCTTTTCCCCAGTGGCACTCATATTGTCGATTACTCCAGGCCCTCGGTGCCGTTGGACTTGATGATCTTCTGGTATGCAAAGAAGCTGTCCTTGCGGCGGCGCTCGTAGGTACCGGTGCCGTCGTCGTACTTATCGACGTGGATGAAGCCGTAGCGCTTGCGCATCTCGCCGGTGCCAGCGGAAACCAGGTCGATGGGACCCCACCAGGTGTAGGCAATCAGGTCAACGCCGTCGGCAATGGCCTCGCCCATGGCCTTGATGTGGCTCTGCAAGTAGGCGATACGATACGGGTCGTGGATGGAACCGTCCTCCTCGACCTCGTCGTAGGCGCCCATGCCGTTCTCGACCACCATCAGCGGAATCTCGTAGCGAGCATAAATCTCGTTGAGGGCGATACGCAGGCCCAGCGGGTCGATCTGCCAGCCCCAGTCGGTGGACTCCAGATAGGGATTCTTTCCGCCAAAGGTCATGTTGCCCTCGGTCATCTCGTGGTCCTTGTGGGTGCCCACGGTGCCGGACATGTAATAGCTAAAGGAATAGAAGTCGACCTTGCCGTCGGCGATATCCTGCAGGTCGCCGTCCTCCATCACAAGCTCAACATCGTTCTCGGCCCAGAAGCGCTTGGCATAGAACGGGTACTTTCCGCGCACCTGCACGTCGGAGCAGTACCAGTTCATGGCGTTCATCTCCTGCTGCGTGGCGAACACGTCGGCCGGATCGCACGTAGCGGCATAGGAAAGGATAAAGCAGTCCATGTTGCCCATCTTGAACTGCGGGTAATGCTCGTGGGCATAGCGCACGACGCGACCGCTGGCGACAAACTGGTGATGCAGCGCCTGCATACGGGCCTGCGGCGTGGTGTGAACCGCCGAAGCCGGGCCCTCGAAGCCCTGAATCATGCTGGTCTCGAAGAGGTTGCCCATGTCCTGAGTACCGCAGTTGATCTCGTTGAAGGTGAGCCAGAACTTGACCTTGTCCTGGTAACGGTCGAAGACGGTCTGGCAATACTTCTCAAAGAAGCCGATGAGCTCGCGGCTCGCCCAGCCGTTGTACTTCTCGACCAGGTGATAGGGCATCTCGTAGTGCGAGAGGGTCACGAGCGGCTCGATATTGTGAGCGCGCAGGCACTCGAAGACGCGATCGTAGAAGGCGAGGCCGGCCTCGTTGGGCTCAGCATCGTCGCCGTTGGGGAAGATGCGGCTCCAAGAGATGGACATGCGGAACATGTTGAAACCCATCTCGGCGAACAGCGCGATGTCCTCCTCGTAGTGATGGTAGAAATCGATGCCGTCATGGTTGGGGTAGAAACGATCGGGGTCGATGTCGATCGTGATCTGGCGCGGCTCCTTGTAGCTGCCGCCCAGGAAGTGGTCGTCGACGGAAGGACCGCGGCCGTCCACGTTCCAAGCGCCCTCAAACTGGTTGGCGGCGGTGGCGCCACCCCAATAGAAGCCCTCGGGGAACTTGATGTTTGCCATGAGCATCTCCTTTACATCGCGGGTCGATAAGCCGAGTATCGCCCACGCGCGCGGCAGGCAGGGGCAGGAGTGCCAAACCCGACACTTCTTTTCGCGCCCACGGACCGCCGCCGCCCCGTCCCTGATACTTCCTGATACCGACCGAAACGTGCCAAAATAAACCTGTCTTTTTTTGGCAGGTTTATTGAGTGTGGGAGTTCGTATGGATATCAAACGCAAGATTTCCGAGGCACAGGGCCTTACCCCTACCGAGCAACAGCTCGGCATCTCGGCCCTTGCCATGGGCGAAGACGCCCGCGGGCTCTCCATCAAGGAATTTGCCGCGCGCACCAACGTTTCTGTTGCGAGCGTGCACCGTTTTTGCAAAAAGCTCGGCCTCGAGGGCTTTAAGGACCTCAAGGTCGAGCTCATCCGCCTGGCAACCGAATCGGGCAATCGGCGCGACGTGGATATCAACTTTCCCTTCGACGCCACGTCCACCCCTGCGCAGGTTATGGAGCGCATGGAGGGACTCTACCAGACCACGCTGGCCGAGACGCAGGAGCTGCTCGACCCCGCGCAGCTCGACCACGCCGCCAAGCTCATCATGCGCGCCGGCACCGTGGACATCTACACGGGCTCGCACAACCTCTATCCAGCGGGAATGTTCCGCGATCGCCTGCTCTCCGCCGGTAAAAGCGCAACGTGCCACAACGGTGTCGAGGCCCAGGTGCGAACGGCCCTCGCCTCGGGTCCCGACCATGCGGCAATCGTCATCTCCTACAGCGGCCTTGCCCCCAACCTCAAGGACATCTTGCCGATCCTCAGCAGCCGGCATGTCCCGGTCATCGTCATCGGCACGCCTTATTGCGCTCGCATTCACCCCGGCTTTGCCGCCTACCTTACAGTGAGTGACCACGAGAGCATGACGCATCGCATCACGCAGTTCGCCAGCCACATCGCCGTGCAATACGTGCTCGATTCGCTCTACAGCAGCTACTTCGCCAAAGATTACGCCCGCTGCTCCGAATTCCTAGAGTGCTCGTTCCCCTACACCCGCCTGCCCGGGCTCAAGTAGCGACGAGCGTGGTTCTCGGACGCCTATCTAACGAGAGCAAGTAGTCATTGGGGACGTTCTTAAACGACTAGTCAAACAAGAACGTCCCCAACGACTAGTCGTTTAAGAACATCCCCAACGACTACCCATCCGGAGCAAGACAACGCCGCAGGTAGAGAACGGACAGCGAGCGACGTCCAGAGCGAACAAGTTGGCATGAAAAAGGCGAGGCATTGACCTTCTGGTCATGCCTCGCCTTTTGAATGACAAATTGTCGCCCTGGGCGGCGCGCAGCGTCGGCCGGTTACGGCGTTTGGTAAAACGCCGTAACTACTCTCGGGCTCCGTACTGCTCGTAGTAAGCGTCGATGGCGGCCTTGAGCTCGTCGTCGATGACGACCTTACCGTCAATCTCGTGGTTGTAGAGGGTCTCGACGACCTCGGCCATGGAGACGATGCTCGCGACGGGGAAACCGTACTTTGCCTCGATCTCCTTCTGAGCGGTGGTCACACCGCCCTTGCCGACCTCCATGCGGTTGAGGGACACGATCAGGC
>CAVKNR010000123.1:0-4256 GCA_963657575.1 Sodaliphilus sp. | reverse complement strand
ATCTTTTCGTCGGCCTCGTGAAGACTACCCTGCTTGGCGGTGCGCATGTAGGCAATTGCGGCGATGGCACCCAAAACGATGCCAACGAGCGCTGCGATGATAGGCATGCTCACTCCTTTTTATGGATTCGTTACACAACAAAGCGAACCGTCCTTACGAA
Organism: Sodaliphilus sp.; assembly: GCA_963657575.1. Lineage (GTDB taxonomy): Bacteria > Actinomycetota > Coriobacteriia > Coriobacteriales > Coriobacteriaceae > Collinsella. The sequence goes on along the minus strand of CAVKNR010000123.1, from coordinate 4,096 downwards.
CGGCTCGCGACATTTGAGTAATATGGGCGCAGCTTATGCGGGTCGGATACAGATAAACATATAAACAAACTCATCACAGATGAGCACATATCACAAAGCAAATGACAGTGTTTATCGTACGTTGAACCACAACAACTGTCAAATAAATGGCCCCAGCACGGCGGCTAAAACGCGGTGAACGGCAGGACCACAAAACGCATACGCCTAAACCGCACATTCCTCGCGTTCGGCATCGAGACGTGCCTTAACGGCATCGGCGGCGATGTGATACGAGAAGCCCTTGCCCATCAAAAACCGAACCAGTTTTTCGAATCCGCGCGTCTCTGGAACACGCCGCTTGGCGAGCAGAGCTGACGCACGCTCCAAATCGTCTTCGACGGCAAAATAATCCTCGGGATAACCGGGAATGTCATCGAGCACGACATGACGGCGCTTGAGCTCGGTCTCGATTTTGCGCTGTCCCCAACCGCGCCGCTTGCGCTCCTCGATAAAGTACGAGCAAAAGCGGCTCTCGTCTAAAAAGCGATACTCGGTGGCGCGCTCGACGGCGAAATCGATCGCAGGCTGGTGAAAGCCGTAGCGAGCCAGCTTGTCACGGACCTCACCCGTCGCATGGTCGCGGCGCGATAACATCTCGGTCACCATGGTAAGTGCACATTTACGCTCGATGAGCTGCACCGCCTCACGAAAGTTGTCCCAATCGCAGGGAAGATCGGGGCGGTTTTTGACATACAGCCGCGCGACCCGCACGGGAATCCAAATGGACCGCTCAAAACCGCCCTCAAGCTCACAATCGATATGTGCGCAAGGCTTTTTGGACGCATATCCGCTCGAGAACGAGGAGGCCGCCTTCTTATCGGGAAAGACGACCGTGGCCTCGGTCACCGTATACGACATACGAGAATCCGTTACTCGTCGTCATCATCGAGCATGGCGGAACCATCGATAGCGTAAAGCTCGTCAAACTCCTCAGGCGCAGGCTGATCGGTCAGCTCGACCTCGGACGGAGCATCGTCATCAAACTCAAGCCCGCAGGCAAGGCGGACCTTATGCTCAATCTCGTCGGCGCAATCGGGGTGTTCGCGCAGGAAAGCCTTGGCGGCCTCGCGGCCGTTGCCGAGCTTGTCCTCGCCATAGGCAAACCAGGAGCCCATCTTCTTGCAGATGCCGCACTCGACAGCCATGTCCAGAATTGAGCCCTCCTTAGAGATGCCCGTACCGTACATGATGTCGAACTCAGCAGAACGGAACGGAGCCGCCACCTTGTTCTTAACGACCTTGGCGCGCACGCGGTTACCGATAACCTCGTCCTTAAGCTTAATGCTGTCGATACGGCGAATGTCGATACGCACCGAAGAGAAGAACTTAAGGGCGCGGCCGCCCGTCGTAGTCTCGGGGTTGCCGAACATGACGCCGATCTTCTCACGCAGCTGGTTAATGAAGATGCACGTCGTGTTGGACTTAGACAGCGAGCCGGCGAGCTTGCGGAGCGCCTGGCTCATCAGGCGAGCCTGAAGACCGACCGTAGTGTCGCCGATCTCTCCCTCGATCTCGGCACGCGGGGTCAGCGCGGCGACGGAGTCGACGACGATGGCATCGATGGCGCCGGAACGCACGAGCATGTCAACAATCTCAAGCGCCTGCTCGCCCGTATCGGGCTGGGAAATGAGCACCTCGTCGATATCCACGCCGATGCGCGCGGCATACGTGGGATCAAGCGCGTGCTCGGCATCGATAAATGCCACAACGCCACCCATTGCCTGGGCCTCGGCCAGGATCTCGAGCGAAAGCGTCGTCTTACCGGAGGACTCAGGACCGTAAATCTCGACGATACGGCCGCGCGGCACGCCGCCGATACCCAGCGCGGCATCGAGGGCCAGGGCGCCCGTGGGAATGGCCTCGACCTCGAGCTCGGGACCACCGTCGCCGTACCTCATGATGGAACCCTGGCCGAATTTCTTCTCGATCTCGGCCTTGGTGGTGGCGATCATCTCATCGCGCTCTTTACCCGTCGTGCGAGCATGAACGGTACGTACGGGACCTGAATTCTTGGCCATGAATAGCCCTCCTCTTAACAACCTGCATCGATAATAAACGAACGGCTGTTCGTGGTCAACCGTTCAGGCCAATCATATGCAGGCAGTCTTTCCAAAACCCAACCAAACGCCGACCAAACACTGACCAAATGCTTGACCACAAAGGGCCAAATAAGAACAAAGAAGGCAAGAATACATCTATAACCAGCACAAACGCTAAATTTGTCAGAGGTCCCTATCTCCACAATTAAGGGGCCCTAAGGCCCCTTAAAACATGTCTATTCCATAGAGTTGAGCACAAGGGCAATGCGACCCAATGCCTCCGCGACCGCATGGGCACGAACACACGAACGGTCGCCCTCATAGTGGCAGCGCACAGAGTCCACGACCGGCACGCCCCCATCGGCGGAACGATACGCCCAGCCAATATAGAAAGTGCCAGCCGGATCATCCTCAGTGCCACCGCCTGGGCCGGCATAACCCGTTGCGCTCACTGCAATATCGCTCTGGTACAGCTCCAGCGAACCCACCGCCATCTCGCGCGCGGTCTGATGCGACACCGCGGTATAGCGGTCGAGCGTCTCCTGCTCAACACCCAGAACGCGATGCTTGATCTCATCGCAGTAGGTCACCGCACCACCACGCAGCACCGCCGAGGCGCCCGGGATATCGGCAATCGTCGAGGCGATCATACCCGCCGTCAGCGACTCAGCCGTCGAAACCGTCACGCCCCGAGCGCTCGCGAGCTCGACAATATCACGCGCCAGCTCTTCGTTATGTGCGGTAATCTGCTCAAATGATTCCGTCATGCCTACCAGGACCTAGACCGAAAAGACGATCTTGCGGCAGTTCCAGAAGTACTGGGCGCCCGAGATAACGGTCAGGACAACGGCAACGGCGTACAGGAAGCGCGACACCGAGTAGATGCCGAGCGTCAGCGCCACCGGGCCAAGGTGCAAGCCGGCCATAGCAAAAACGCACAGGTAACCGCAAATGGAGACCATCGTGGTTGCCGTTTTGTACTTGCCGAGCTTATCGGCCGCAACGACCACACCGGCCGCACTCGCGACCATGCGAAGGGCGCTCACCAGAAGCTCACGGAACAGGATAATGAACACGGACCACACGGTCACCGCGCCAAAATCCAAGAACAGCAGCAGGGCCGAGAACACGAGCAGCTTATCGGCGATGGGGTCCAAGAACTTACCGAAGTCGGTGATCTCGTTGCGCGAACGCGCCAGATAACCGTCGACCTTATCGGTGCACGACAGGATCATATACAGAATGAAGGCAGCGGCGGCGAGCGGGCCATCGAAGGTACTCCAATCCGTACCGGCAACACTCGTGTGAGAAAGCGCCGACACGATCATGAACACTGGGATAAAGACGATGCGAACGCACGTCACGATGTTGGCGGGCGTCCAGACACTCGTCAGTTCCTTATTGCTCTCGTTAGCCACGACGCTCTCCTACTCCACAACATGACCGATAAGCTCATAGCAGAAGCTATCGGTAAACTCGACGGTCAGAATATCGCCCACGGACGCCTCGCTGGCGTCCAGATGCACCGCGCCATCGGAATCGGGCGCCTGGAACCAGGCATGGCCGATCAGCTCGGCGCCATCCTCGGTCTCTTCGATACCGTCGACGATTACCTGGGCGCGCTCGCCCACATGTGCGGCGGTGGCGGCAAAACCGAGCGACTCGGCCAGGTCCATGGCCTCCTGGGCGCGCTCGAGCTTGACCTCTTCGTCGACCTGACCCTCCATCTTAGCGGCCAGGCTGCCCTCCTCCTGCGAGTAGGCAAAGACACTCGTGTAATCAAAGCCGACGGTGTCCATAAAGTCGATAAGATCGCGGAACTCGTCGTCGGTCTCGGTCGGGAAGCCGACCATGGCCGTGGAACGAATCACGATGCCGGGGATGCGCTCGCGAAGGTCGCGGAACAGATCCTCGAGCTCCTGGCGCGAACCGGAGCGACGCATGGCCTTGAGAATGCGCGCGTCGCAGTGCTGCACGGGGATATCGATATAGGGCAGCACCTCGGGCGTATCGCGAAT
>CAVKNR010000122.1:0-4283 GCA_963657575.1 Sodaliphilus sp. | reverse complement strand
CTCTTGATCGAAACCAAGCCTTCGACCTGCGTTAGGTCCAAGCGCACAAAGAGGCCCATGCTGCTAACCCACGAGACGGTTCCGGCATAGCGCTCGCCCAGACGGTCCTCATAGTACTGGGCAATCTTGATCTTTTGCGTCGCATGGCTGGCGGCATCTGCCGCGCGCTCGGCATCGCTGCATGCGCGGCAGATCTGCGGCAGAATGCGCGGCAGTGACTCGCGCCCCTTGCCGATCAGGCGCGGCGTACGGACCAGGGCGTCCTTGCCGCCCAGCTGCTCATAGGCCAACTGCAGCTTGAGTACGCGGTGCACCACCAGATCGGGGTAGCGACGGATGGGACTCGTAAAGTGGCAGTAGCACGGCGCGGCGAGCGCAAAGTGGCCCTCGTTGCGCGGCTTGTACAGCGCGCGCTGCATGCTGCGCAGAAGCAGCGTGTTAACGAGCGGTGCGTTGGCCGTACCGGCGGCAGCATCAACTGCAGCCTGCAGCTCATCGGGGCTCCCCAGGGCAATACCGGCAGCACGGCGATCGTCGATGATGCCTAGCTGCGCCAGCGCAACGGCAGCACCGTGCAGGCTATCGGGGCTCGGATCCTCATGCACGCGATAGCAGGCCTCGATATCACGGTCTGCCAGCCACTCTGCAACGCACTCGTTGGCGAGCAGCATGGCTTCCTCGATAAGCGACGTGGCACACGAACGCTCACGCGCCACAATCTGCACGGGCACTCCGTCCTCATCCAATAGAGCGCGAATCTCGGCCGTGTCAAAATCGACTGAGCCGCGGGCGCGACGAATGCGACGGCGAAGTTCGGCGAGTTCGTTGGCGGCGACAAGGAAATCGCCGAGGTCGACGTTGCAGCCGCGGGCGGCCTCCTCGCACGCAAGACCGCGCTCAAGCGCTTCCTCGCGCGAGGCCTCAGCAGCCGCAACATCCTCGGCCGCACCCTCCAGCACCGAATACTCCACCGCGCCGGCACGTACCAGCAGCGCCTCGGCGCCGTCATAGTCCATACGCACACGCGAGCGAATCACGCTGGGATAAGGGTCGTACTGGCGCACGCGGCCCTGCGCATCGAGCTCGATATCGACGGTAAACGCAAGACGGTCCTCGTCAGGGCGAAGCGAGCACAGGTCACAGGACAGGCGTTCGGGCAGCATGGGAAGCACGCGATCGGCCAGGTACACCGATGTCGTACGATGGCGAGCCTCAAGATCGATAAGCCCGTCCCAAGCCACATAGTGTGAAACGTCGGCGATATGCACACCCAGCTTGTAGCCACCCTCGGGCGTGCGCTCCAGCGAAATGGCATCGTCAAAGTCGCGCGCGTCGACCGGGTCAATCGTGATGACAAAGCGGTCGCGCAGATCGCGGCGGAGCGGGTCCTTAAGCGCCGCGGACACATCGAGCGAAAGCCCCTCGGCCTCGTCCAGCGCGGCCTCGGGATAGCTATCGGTATAGCCGTAACGCGCCATCACATATTGAACGCCCAAATCGGGCGCGTCATCTCCGCCAATGCGGCGTTCGATCGTCACAGTGCCCGATTCCAGGCGCGTCGGGTAGGTCAAAATGCGCGCGACAACAGCATCACCCGGGTGAACGCCCAGACGATCCGCCGAGGTATCCTCAGGCAGAATGAAGAAGTCAGCCTTCAGACGCGAATCGAGCGGCTCGATCACACCGAGCGGACCGGCGGTCTGGTACGTGCCCACCACGCTTATGGCTGCACGCTCAACTACGCCCTCGATCACGGCGCGCCGCTCACCGTGCGGGCTGTTCTTAATGCTCACGGCAACGGTATCGCCATCCATGATCTCGCGCTTGCCACGGCCCATGACCTTGTAGTCGCCATTCTCGGTTATGACATAGGCACTGTGCTCATGGAGCTGCACGCGCCCGGTCAGGCTCGGACGGCGTTCGCTGCGCACCGGCCCGCGCTTATTGCGAGCTCCACGCTTATGCTTGTTATTGCGCCCCATGGCGCCTCCTAACTATCGATTGCGAACTCCAAAGAGTCTACCCAAATGATTCGCTTTCCTGCCGTCCCCTAGGGATCAAAAAACGGGCCGCCCCATAAGAGACGACCCGTTGGAAGGGATGAATTCCAGGCATGCCTACACGCGCAGGTAGCGGCGCATGGCGATGGCAGAACCAAAGAGACCGATAATCACGCCGACCAGAATCAGCGCAGCATAGGTCACCAGGTAGTACTGCATCGGCAGGGCAAACGACATCCAGCCGATGCTCTCCTGCAGACGCGGAATCATCAGATTGCGCAGCAGCTCCAGAACGCCGATGGAAAGCAGCGAGCCCAAAATGGCCTGCAGCACGCCCTCGGTGATAAACGGGCCACGAATGAAGCCGTTGCTGGCGCCGACCAGACGCATAATCGCAATCTCGCGACGACGCGCCGTGATGGACAGGCGAATCGTGTTGTTGATGAAGATGAATGCGATAAAGGTCAGAAGGCCAACGAGCACCACGGCGGCGATGCGGATGTAGTTGGTCACCTGGAACAGGCGGCTTACTTCCTCCTGGCCATACAGTACGCTCGCGTTGACGTCGCCGTCGTCCGCGATCTTTTGGAAGTCGGCATTCTTCTTGAGCTTCTTGGCCGTGCTCTCGACCTGAGACGGATCGTCCATCTCAATCGCAAACGAGGCGGGCAGCGGGTTCTGGCCGTCGAGCGCGCTCATGGTGGCGTCGGCGTTACCCGACATCTTGCTCGTGTACTCGGCCAGCGCGTCGTCCTTATCCTTATAGGTCACGGACTTGACGTTGCTCCACGTCTTGAGCTCGGCCTCAAAGGCCTGGACGTCTGCCTGATCGGCGTCATCGCTAATAAAGGCATTAATGACAACCTGATCCTCGACGGTACCGATCACGGAGTTCAGCATCGCGGAGCCCATGATGAACAGGCCGATGATAAACAGCGAAAGGAAGATCGTGATGACGGCGCCGAGCGAGGTAGTCCAGTTACGGAAGAAGTGGCTGATTGCCTCTTTGAAGGAGTAGCCCACGTTAGTTGGTGCCATAGTTGCCGTAACCTCCCCTCTCCTGGTCGCGGATAACGTGGCCGCCCTCGAGGGCGATCACGCGACGGTGCATGCTATCGACCATCTCGCGGTCGTGCGTGGCGACGATCACGGTGGTGCCGGTGCGGTTAATACGCTCGAGCAGCTTCATGATGCCCAGCGAGATCGCCGGGTCGAGGTTACCCGTGGGCTCGTCGCAAATCAGCAGCGGCGGACGGTTGACCATAGCGCGGGCGACGGCAACGCGCTGCTGCTCGCCACCGGAAAGCTGGTCGGGCAGCGAGTCCATCTGATCGGCCAGACCGACCAGACGCAGCACCTCGGGCACCTGGCTGCGAATGACGCCCTTGGGCTTGCCGATGCACTGCAGGGCAAACGCCACGTTTTCGTAGGCGGTCTTTTGCGGCAGAAGCTTAAAGTCCTGGAACACGGCGCCAATCTGGCGGCGCAGGAACGGAACCTTGCGGTTCTTGATCTTCATGAGGTCCTGACCGGCAACCAGGATGCGGCCGCTCGTCGGCTTGACGTCGCGGTTGAGCGTCGACAGCAGCGTGGTCTTACCCGAGCCGGAGTGACCGACCAGGAAGACGAACTCGCCCGGATAGATCTCGATGTTAATGTCGTCGAGTGCAGGCTTGTTGGGCTGTGCCGGATAGATCTTGGTGACATGCTCCATAAGGATGACGGGCTCGACACCGGCCTGCTTGGCCATCTTCTTGCGGCTGGCCTGCGGATCGATGGGCGCAAACACCGACGTAAAATCGGGGTTGTTGAGCGCGTTATCGAGGCTTGCGACCTCGGCGGCCTGATCGCTCTCGACCACCGGGGCAGCAGGCTGCGTGGGATCGGGAATAGCGGCAAAGAGACCGGACTGCGCAGGCTGAGGAGCCGGCGTCGCAGGGGCCAAGGGGTCGGGAATGCCGGCCATGGTAGGCTGCGGCGTGGCGGCGCCAGCCTGAGGCTGCTCCACGCGTGCGGTCACGGCCCGAACGGGCTCAAAACCCGCCGTGCCGGAAAGCGCGACATCGCTGGTGGGATTGTAGGCAAAGGGATCGGATGCCGGCTGTGCCTGATCTGCCGGCTGAGCGGGGGCCTGAGCAACAGGCTGGCCCTCTGAATCCGGAGTGGCGAAACGACTGCCCTGGACGCCTGCCTGCGTCTTAGGGGCATCATCGCCCGCACCGGAGGTACGGAAGTGGTTACCCACTGGTGCTCCTTATCGTCGTGCGTTTAAACTACATGAGC
>CAVKNR010000121.1:0-4330 GCA_963657575.1 Sodaliphilus sp. | reverse complement strand
CACCGCCAACGTATCCCACGAGCCCCCAGGCATACATCTGCCACGGCGTCCACATGCCCTGTCCAAAAAAGAAATTGCTGGTCAGCGCTGCCAGCGCGCCAACCATAAAACCATTGCGGCGACCAAGCGTCGCCCCCGCGATAATGGCGATGGCGCTCACCGGTTTAAAGTCGGGAATGGGCCCAAACAGGATGCGCCCCGCCGCCGCCAGCGCCGCCAGCACCAGCGTGGGCATAATCTGGCGCAAACCCGGACGAGATGCCTCGTAACCCGCAAAGAACAGCGCGAGCACGAGCGCCACCACAACCAGCATGGCAAGCGCTGCCTGCTCAATGCCTGCCAGCAATGCTGCGGTCATTACCGCCGGCACCGCCAACAACAGCGGAATCTCAAGTTTTGTGAGTAGGCGCGAGGCGCGAAAATCCGCCATCCCATCACGCCCTATAGAACACGTTGTCGGCAAAGAGGTCGGCCGGGGACTCCATGCAGGCAATCTCACCGTCAAACATCATGGCAACGTCATCGGCAACCTGCTCGGCAAAATCCAGATCGTGCGTGGCCATGATGACGGTGCCGCCAGCCTTCGCATGGTCACGCAGGGCGCGGGCGATGATGCGGCGGCTGAACAGGTCTAGACCCTTGGTGGGCTCATCGAGCAATAGCAGTTCGGGGCCGATTAGCAGCAGTTTTGCCAATGCAAGCAGTTGACGCTGCCCGCCCGAAAGATCGTACGGATGGCGTCCATCCAGACCCGACAACCCCAAGCTCGCCGCACGCTCCCGCGCCAAGTTCTCGTCATATCCGCAGGTCGAGGCCCATTCCATCAGCTCATCGCGAACCGTCTCGGCAACCAGCAATGCTTTGGGATTCTGAGGCAGCAGCGCCGCCGAGGCCGCTCCGCGCACCATGCGGCCGCGCTGCAGCTTGGCGGTCTTCGCCAGCACCGAGAGCACCGTCGACTTGCCGCAGCCGTTACCGCCAACAACCGCATGCACCGCACCGGCCGAAAACGACGCATCGAGCCCACGCAACACCCAGCCGGACGCTCGATCGTAGCGAAACCAACCTTCCGACAGGGTGGTAGCCGACCCAGCGTGCATTTTTTGGAGTATTCTGCTTCCATCCGTGCGCGAGAAGGCTTCCAAGCCGTTCTCGAGCGACGTTTGCGCCACAAATTCGGACGATTTGTCCAATTCTGAACTTTTTTTCGCGCTCGATACGTCCCCGGGCGGCTCCAGAGAGCCCAAATTGTCCTCACGCCTGCTGAATACTCCGTTTTTTGCACATCGGATGGCACCCCACCCCAACGTGTCATCGGAAAACAGCGATTCTCGGCGTCCCAAAGATGCCATATCCGCCGCCTCGTGCACGCGGCCATCCTCAATCCGGTACGCACACGTCGCGTATTCGAGCATTGGGCGCGGCTGATGCGTCGCCACAACAACCGTGCAGCCCAGCTCGCGATTCACACGAAACAGCGCGTGCAGGAAATTCTTCTCGGCAACGGGATCGAGCTGAGACGTGGGCTCGTCGAGCAGCAGCACGTGCGGGCGCAACGCCAGAACGGCCGCCAACGACAGCAACTGTTTGCGACCACCCGAAAGCGTGTCAGTATCGCGGTGAAGCCAATCTTCCAGCCCAAAGAAATAGCTGGTCTCAGCTACGCGACGGCGCATCTCATCACGTGCTAGCCCCAAGTTTTCCAGGCCAAACGCCATCTCGTGCCACACGGTTTCGCACACGATCTGGTTCTCGGGATCCTGGAACACATAGCCCACGCGCTCCGCCGATGCCCGTACGTCCATGTCGGCAACGGGCTCGCCCAGCACGCGCAGTTCGCCAGTGCGCTCGCCCGCTGGAACGATCTCGGGCTTGAGCAGCGACAGCAGCGTCGACTTGCCCGAACCGGTACCGCCAACAAGCAGCGCAAACGCACCTTGGGGAACAGACCAGTCGAGCCCCTCGAGCACCGCAGCATCAGCATCGGGGTAGGCAAAGCTCAGGCTCCGCACCTCAATCGCCGGCATATCCGGGCCGCACGCCGCGCCCGACACCGGGCCCCTATCCAACCGAGCCATCAGCCAAACCTCTTCTCATCAATCGCGTGCAACGCGCAAGGCAACACCATCCAGGCGGCGTACACGACATAGCCTGGCCACGGCGCCGGCACCGAGAGCTGCGGATAAAACGAATACTGCGTCGTCGCGGCCCACGCCACCGCCACCGCGGCGGCGCCAAACACCGCAAGTCCAACCAGCGCGGCAGCGTCGCCGCGCCCCAGTCGATACCGCGCATACGTCGTACGACGCGTCGCGACACCCCACCCGCGCGAGCGCATCGCGTCCGCGCGCTCCAGCGAATCTTCCATGCCCCAGCCCATCAACACGCTCGACGCCCGCAGGCGCGAGCGCACGGGGTCGGCCGGCGCACGCCCCGGTACATCAATCGCGTCCTGCACCGCCAGCACCGTGCGGCCGCGGCGCAAAAACTGCGGGATAAGCCTCATGCACATCGAGATCATGAGCGCAATCACCGGCGCGGCGTTGCCTAACAGTGCGAGTACCTTGTCGTATTCGAGCATCGACGCCGCGGCCTCAAACCACAGCACGCTCGCCACAAACAGCCCGCCCATGCACAGGCCATATACCATGCTCTCCAGATACACCGCGCGCATGCCAATACGGAACAGCTCCGTCGAGCCCGAGGCGTTAAACAGCGGATTGACCAGCGCGATAATCAAAATCACCGGCAACTGCCAGCGGAGTGCGCCCAGCGTGCGGGCAGCCCCACGCGTCGCAAATCCATACGCCAGCCCGCCTGCGAGCGACAGCGCGATTAGCACCGGTTGCATCGAGAACATGGTGAGCCCCAGCGTCAGCACTATATAGAGTGCCGGCACAGCCGGATGCGACATCGAGAACGCCGCGACGGGCTCGCCGCCAAACTCCTCTCGCATGTTGTCCACGGGCACCCCCGCCCCCTCGCTCAAACGACAGCTCCGCAGCACCGCCAACGCCGCACGCAAGCAGCGCAAACGCCACGCCGGCGGCGCAAGCCTCAAGCGCCGCAAACCAATCGCTACGCGCTCAACATATGCCTGCGGTATCATATTGCGCCGTGTATCGTTTCCAAACACACGTCTCTATAACGTAACAGGAGATCACATGGACGCAACCGCAATTATCCTCGCTGCCGGCGAGGGCACCCGCATGAAGTCGAACCACTGCAAGGTTTCGCACAAGATCCTGGGCAAGCCCATGGTCCAGTGGATCGTCGACGCCACCATCAAGGCCGGCTGCAGCCGCGTCGTGGTCGTCATCGGCAGCCACGCCGACGAGATGCGCGCCCTCATCGACGGCGCCTACGCCAGCAGCGCCACCAAGGTCGAGTGCGTCGAGCAGACCGAGCGCCTGGGCACCGGTCACGCCGTGAAGGTCGCGCTCGAGGCCTGCGGCATCACGCAAGGCCCCGTCGTCGTGCTCAACGGCGACCTGCCGCTCATCACCGCCGACACCGTCGCCAAGTTCGCGCAGACCGTCGCCACCGGCGAGCTCGCCTGCACCGTCATGACCATGACCCCGCCCGACCCCTTTGGCTACGGCCGCATCAAGCTGGGCGCCGACGGCCAGATCGAGCGCATCATCGAGCAGAAGGACTGCACGCCCGAGCAGGCCGCCACGCTGCTGGAGTGCAACGCCGGCTGCTACGCCTTTGACGGCGCGCAGCTCGCCGCCCACATTAACGAGATCGGCAACGACAACGCGCAGTCCGAGTACTACCTGCCCGACATGCTCGAAATCCTCAAGGGTCACGGCCAGGTGGTCTCCATCTTCCACTGCGACGACTACCGCGACGGCCTGGGCGTCAACAGCCGCATTCAGCTCGCGCAGCTCACCGCCATCGCGCGCGACCGCATCAACGAGCACTGGATGGCCGAGGGCGTCACGTTCATCGATCCCACGCAGGCTTGGATCGGTCCCGATGCCGTCATCGGCCGCGACACCGTCGTGTGGCCGCAGACGCACCTGATCGGCCACGTCACCGTGGGCGAGGAGTGCCAGCTCGGCCCCAACAGCCGCCTCACCGACACCACCGTCGGCAGCGGCTGCACCATCGATGAAACCATCGCCGTCGAGGCCGTCATCGAGAACGGCGTCGACTGCGGCCCGCGCGCCTACCTGCGCCCGGGCACCCATATGCTCGACGGCTCCAAGGCCGGCACGCACGTGGAGATCAAGAAGTCCACGATCGGCGAGGGCTCTAAGGTGCCGCACCTGTCCTACATCGGCGACACCACCATGGGCTCCGGCGTCAACGTGGGCGCGGGCTC
>CAVKNR010000120.1:0-4513 GCA_963657575.1 Sodaliphilus sp. | reverse complement strand
GATGTGCCGTTGTCGAATATCCACCACATCACCTGGGACGACATCGACGGCAAAAAGCCGTTCCGCGAGAACAAGGAACTGCAGAAGCAGCTGCTCAAGCTTATGAAGAAGTACCCGTACATGGCGCATAACGCCGCGTTCGAAGACAGTTGGTTCAAGATCCACCTGGACGGTTACGCCGAGGCACGCCGCGCCGGCAAGATCATCGTCATCGACTCGCGCCAGATCTGCCGCAGCTTGGATGCCGACGTCCGCTCGCTCCCCCGCGAATCCGCCCCCGCCGCGCTCGAGAACTGGGCGCGCCGGCGCGGCACCCTCGCCGCCGACGCCAACGAGCAGCACCTGGGCCTCGACGACACCGACCTCATGCTCCGCACCGTCCAAGCCGAGTTCAACCTCAAGAACCTGTTTGCCAAGTAGAAACGCCTGCGACAAGCATGGCCCCGTTCACGAGCGGCCCCGCAGCGGGAAACCCCGCAGCGGGGCCGCCCTACGTTCCACAGATAGATTTGCCATCACAAATTCTGAACCCTCATTTTGAACGATTTCGGCCAATTCCCGACGCGTAATTCGTTGTCGGATGGTGATGCATCACTATCAAATGTGTGGCAGTTGAGTATTTATATGCTATAGCTAAGCTGCGAAAACTTTTATTTAGGGCATACCAGCCCATAATTGCGTCAAGCTTTTGGACAGCATTTGGTTAGACCTCTAAAACGGCTTTTCCACTCAGCGCCATCAACACGACATTAGCTGACACGATATATACCATGAGTATCGTATTGTCACATACCACTGCAAAAGCGGTCTACCAGGCCGCGCATTCGGTGTCTGCGAAAGGCATCGAATCCTGTAGTCCTGCCGCGATTTACGGATCATGTCCCACCGGAACGCTCCTTGACGCAGCCACAGAATGGCTCACCAAAAATGATGTTTCCCTCGACGCAAATGATTCCCTCGAGGTGATGGTGTTTGATCGCAGGAATGCGCGCTATGCAATGAACTGTCAGTGCCACGTTTCTTCAAAACGATTCTCGAACTCACGCTTTATAGAGCTCAAAGATGGCATCTTCATTGTTGGCGTTGAGCTTTGCGCACTTCAGGCCGCCACCTATCTTTCTTTTCGCGAACTAGTGGAGTACTACTTTGAACTGTGCGGCGCTTATTCCCTTGGAACCGACTCTTCCACCTCCTATACCGAGCGTTTCGCGCTCACCTCGACCGAAAGGTTAAAGCAGTTCTTTAATTCCATTACCAGATGCGACGGTTTGGCCCTTGCCCGAAAGGCGATCCAATGTGTACGCGATGGATGCCGGTCTCCTATGGAAACGGCCTTTGTCATGATGCTAACGCTGCCTAAAAGCGAAGGAGGACTTGGTATTAAGGGAATTGAGACCGATTACGAGGTGCAGGTCACCGCTGCCGCAAAGAATCTCACGAGACGCAAAAAGTTCTTTATGGATGCATATCTAAAGAAATCTCGCACAGACATTGAATACAACGGTTTTTATCATGACGCGGAAGAAGACCGCGCCATCGATGAGGAGCGCAAGAATGCGCTTGCGTCCATGGGATACGGAATCATCACCGTCAGTCGTTATTCCTTTATGCATGCCAGCGCTTTTGTTAGGGTCATGGAAGCAATCCAGCGGAAAGAGGGCGTACGCCCCTCGCGTCTGCCAAAAGACTTTCAAATCATGCAAGAGGACCTGAGACAGTTTGTACTCAGAAGGCTTATAGAAGAGAAAAAGCGAATTCAGAAGCAGCTCCGCCAGGATTCCGAAGATCGTCAACGAATCGACCTCGAAAAAGCAACACTCGAAGGCATCACGCTGGATGACCCGACAATTAATGAAGTTCCGGCAATCGATGACATGCAGACAGTCGAATCCGACAGCCCATCATTTGCCCAAACAAGCAGCCTCGCGCCCGAGGGCAGGATCTTCGGTGCCGGAAACTAGGCCGGCTAACAAGGTGGGTACCCTAGCGACGTGCAAAATTGCGAGTATTCAGCAGAGCCGGGTGTCTATCACCCTCGAGTGGATCCAAATGTGAAGCGAAATCACTCTTGCGTGAGAGCGTTAGGCAGCATTTGAGGAAGAACTCATCGGATTAACACCCTAAGATAACTCTTGAACTGCATTATATGGCCTGCAATAAATTACCAGACCCCCTATCGTTGCAGAATACTCCAATTTTTGCACGGCTCAGGGGCACCCACCCCGGCATCGGCTATCAAAACCGCTCAGTCCGGAATCTCGTCCACTATTCCCCATCATTTTGTGCAACGAATTACCTGAACGTCATTGACATATGAACATACACTCATATAATCGGAAGCAAGTTATATGAGCGCATGTTCATATGAAAGGATATTGCAATGAGCATCCGCGTTGATGAAACGAAACCCGACACCGAGGCCACCGAGCCCGTGATCCCCACCACCTGCTCACCCGAGGACCTTCCCGACGAGGAGCTTCTCTACGACCTCGCCGACCTGTTCAAGGTCTTCAGCGACACCACGCGCATCAAGATTCTCTATGCCCTCATGGGCCGCGAGCTCTGCGTGGCCGACATCGCCGAGGCGACCGCAACCTCGCAGTCGGCAGTATCGCACCAGCTGCGCACGCTCAAGCAGTCGCACCTGGTTAAATTCCGACGCGACGGGCGCAATATCCTCTACTCGCTCGCCGATGACCATGTCTACACCATGCTCAACCAGGGCATGAGCCACATCTGTGAATAGCAACCAACCACGGTACCAGCGCGGCCTGCACCCAAGCCGCAAATACGGGGAAAGGAATCCACCATGAAAAAGCAGTTTAAGCTCGACGAGATCGACTGCGCCAACTGCGCGCGCGAGCTTCAGGACGAGCTGGCCAAGCTCGAGGGCGTCAAGTCCGTTTCGGTCAACTATATGACCCAGAAGCTGACGCTCGAGGCCGATGACGCCGAGTTCGACGAGGTCCTCGACCGCGTTGTGGAGTTCACCGCCGACGCCGAGCCGGACTGCGAGATCATTCTCTAGCCAAGGTTTACGCCAACCCGCAAGACCGCGCTTGCCGCGGCCTTTGCTCGCGAAATTATATGAGCGAGTGTTCATACATTCAAATGGGAGGATACGAGTCATGGCCACCGCCGACCCCAAAAAGAAAAAGAAGAAGCGCAAGAAAAAAGAATCACTCGAGCATAAGCGCAACCGCATCCTGGTAGCACTGGGCATTTTTGCGGTGGTGTATGCCCTCGACGAACTCGGTGCCCTTACCGCCGCATTCGGTACCCCGGGTGACATCTACGCCAGCTTCGTGCTGTTCCTGGTGCCGTTCCTAATTGCCGGCTACGACGTGCTCCAGAAGGCGTTCAACAACATCCGCCGCGGCAAGGCCTTCGACGAGAGCTTCCTCATGGCCGTCGCGACCATCGGCGCGTTTGCCATGGTGCTCTTCCCCGATACCGACCCGCACATGGCCGAAGGCGCCGCCGTCATGCTGTTCTACCAGGTCGGCGAGCTGTTTCAGGCGTACGCCGTGGGCAAGAGCCGCAAGTCGATCAGTGCCATGATGGACATCGCGCCCGACTACGCTAACGTCGAGCAGCCCGACGGCACACTCGAGCAGGTCTTCCCCGATGACATCGCGGTCGGCACCGTGATCGTGGTCAAGCCCGGCGAGCGCGTGCCTATCGACGGCGTCATCGTCGAGGGCGAAACCCAGCTCGACACCGCCGCCCTTACCGGTGAGTCGGTCCCCCGCCCGGCCAAAACCGGAGACGATATCATCAGCGGCTGCATCAACATGACGGGGCTCATCCACGTGCGCACCACCAAGCCCTTTGGCGAGTCCACCGTCGCACGCGTCCTGGAGCTCGTGGAAAATGCCAGCGAAAAGAAGGCGCGCACTGAGAACTTTATCACGCGCTTCGCCCGCGTCTACACGCCCGCCGTCACCGGCGCTGCCGCGGTACTCGCGCTCGGCGGCGGCTTGGTCACCGGCGCCTGGTCCGACTGGATCCTGCGCGGCCTGACCTTCTTGGTCGTCAGCTGCCCGTGCGCGCTCGTGATCAGCGTGCCGCTGAGCTTCTTTGGCGGCATCGGCGGCGCCTCCAAGCTGGGCGTTCTCATCAAGGGTTCTAACTACCTCGAGACGCTCGCCGACGTGGACACCGTCGTCTTCGACAAGACCGGCACGCTCACCAACGGCACGTTCTCGGTCGTGGCAGTACACCCCGAAGCCGGCTATACCGAGCAATCGCTGCTTGAGGTCGCAGCCCTCGCTGAGTCATTCTCCGATCACCCCATCGCGCAGTCCGTGCGCGCCGCCTACCATGGCGAGGTCGACCCCAAGCGCGTAAGCGACTCCACCAACGACGCGGGCCATGGCGTGACGGCGAACATCGACGGCAGGCGCGTCGTCGTCGGCAACGCTAAGATGCTCGCAGCGACCGGCGTCGAAGCGCCCAATTGCGAGGTCGTCGGTACGATCCTTCACGTGCTGGTCGATGGCATCTATGCCGG
>CAVKNR010000119.1:0-4529 GCA_963657575.1 Sodaliphilus sp. | reverse complement strand
ACTTTACCAAACAAGAGTATTCGTATATAACGTTTAAAAAATGCAGGGATATGCTAGAAACAAGGGCGTCACAATTTTGCATCACAATATTGTGTGAACGGAAATGCCCCATGAAAGGATCCTTTATGACCGAGCTCCAAGAACTTCGTCGCTATCGTCGCGACCTGCATCGCATTCCGGAGCTCGATTTCGATCTTCCTCAAACCATAGCCTATATCGAGGGCGTGCTCGCCTCGCTTGCCTGTGAAGTGACCCATCCTTGCCCCAGCTGTGTTTGTGCTTTCTTCGACGCTGGCACGGGCGCCGCGCATGCCACGGCGATTCGCGCCGATATGGACGCGCTGCCTATCGCGGAGGCGACGGGTGCGGCCTTTGCCTCGACGCATCCCGGAAAGATGCACGCTTGCGGACACGATGGACACATGGCCATGGCACTTGCAGCGGCAACCTTTGTCGACCGCACGATTCGTGAGCAGCCAGGTGCCATCAAGCGTAACGTGCTCTTTGTGTTCCAGCCTGCCGAGGAGACGACCGGTGGTGCCAAGACGGTATGCGAGAGCGGTGTGTTCGAGCGCTACGGGGCCGACCGCATTTTTGGCTTTCACGTGTGGCCCGATCTGCCTGCCGGCACGTTGGCGAGCTGCCCCGGTCCGCTGCTGGCGCGTTCGAGCGAGACGCATATCCATATTCACGGTACGAGCATCCACATCGCTAAGACCTATGGTGTGCCGGTTGGGGAGTCGCACGATGCCGCGTTGGCGGCAGCGAAGTTTTTGGTTGCCGAGCGCGAGCTGATGGACGAGCTGGGCACCGACGAGCCCTGTATCGGTAAGTTTGGTCTGCTGCAGGCCGGTACCGTCTGCAACGCGGTGGCGGGGGAGGCCCATGTTGCCGGCAGCCTGCGTGTGTTTACGGACGACATGTTCGACCGTGCGCGTGAGGGTGTGCGCCGCGTGCTTGATGAGGCATGCGCCGCAACGGGCTGCACATATGACCTCGATTTTGCCGAGGGTTATCCGCCGGTCGACAACGACCCCGAGCTGTTTGCCAACATCATGCCTGCCTTGCCCGAGCTGCAACTTGTGGACGAGCCGCTGCTGATCGCCGAGGATTTCGCGTTCTATCAGCGCCATCTGCCGGGCGTGTTTTTCCTGCTGGGCACGGGTATGCCAGAGGACCAAGACAACCCGAGTGATTCGGATGGCTGCCCCGCCTATGCCACGAGCGCTCTGCATACCGATACCATGCTCTTTGACGAGGAAATTCTGCTCAAAGGCCTCGATGTCTACAAACGATTGCTTGACTTGGAGTGATGATGAAGCGCCGACAGACTGCCGTGTATAGTCCTGGTGGGTGCGGGTGCGGCTTGCTGCTGCTCCCGGTTATTGCTGTGAGCATTGGCGTGATGTTTGCGCTTGCTGGACTGGCCGCAGCGGCACTTGTGCTGTTGATTGTGGCCATTGGCGTGACGATTTGGCTGTGCCGTTCTCGCGAGCAACGCCGTGCCGACGGTAAAACCACTGTCGGCTGGGTCGTCTTCCTGATTATTGCGTACCCGCTGAGTGCCAGCTACCTGGTGTTCTTTGTCCTGTTGATGATCAGCGCCTTTACTGGGGAATCCGTCACGGTGGGTTGATCACTGCTGGCAAACGGTCGCGCAAAGTGCGTTTGCTCGGCGTTTGGATAACTGCATTGGCCGTTTACCGCAACCTTAGCTCTCAGCTAATGAATTCAAGTTCAATCCTTCCTACGATGTGCTGTGTACCGGCACGGTAGCCGGATCGTAGGAAGGATGAATAATGGCAAAAGAGGGAAAGAAGCCGATCGGCAAGATTGTCCTAGGCATCATCGTGGTGCTGGTTATCGTCGGTGCCGTGGGCTCTATGGGTGGCAATTCAACCGATTCGTCTGCGAGCGATTCGGCAAAACCTGCCGAGGCGACACAGCAGGCTGAGGAGCAAAAAGAACCGCAAGAACCGTATACCATTGCTGATGAGGCTGAAGACACCTCCAATCAGTTTGCCTATAAGATCACGGGCACGCTGACCAATAACACGGACAAGGAAAAGAGCTACATTCAGATTGAGTATGTTCTGTATGATGCCGATGGCAACCAGGTTGGAACGGCTCTTGCAAACACCAATCATCTGAAGGCGGGCGGCTCCTGGAAGTTCGAGGCGCTGGGTACGGTGTCTCCCGACCAGGTTGCTAGCTGGGAGCGTTCGGACGTAAGCGGTTTTTAGCATGTTGCATGCACTGGGGGAGGTGAGGTCGTATGCCCGATAAAAAGCTGACTGACGAGTTACTCAATGAGCTTCTCGACGCGCCAAACATCGATGGCTATATCAAGGAGCACGACTTTGCCACCCCGTCGCTTTCGGACTACCTGAAGCAACTGCTGCAGGAAAAGGGTTTGGAGCGCTCGCGCGTGGTTCGTATGGCCGATCTCAATGAGACCTTTGGCTATCAGATCTTTACCGGTGCGCGTCATCCGAGTCGCAATAAGGTGCTGCAGATTGCCTTCGCCATGGCGCTAACGCTCAAGGAGACCAACCGCGCCTTGACGGCGGCGGGTGCCAACATCCTCAATTGTAAGGACCGTCGCGATGCGATCATCATCTTCTGTATCGATCGCGGGTGCAGCCTCCAAAAGGTCAACGAGGAGCTGTATCGCTTTGGCGAGGAGACGGTGAGTTAGCGGCTGATATCTGAGCCAGTGGAGCTGTCGAACAACGATGCAAACGAACGGGGCGCGGATGCCATGGGGTGTCTGCGCTCTGCGCTATGATGGAGGCTATGGATACTCAGACCCCAACATATTCCAATGACGAGCTGACCGCAGCGCTTGCCGAGCACCTGGCGTCGCTCGATCGCGACGACAGCTATCGCGTGGAGCGTGTACTTAAGCGCTCGTCCGTTGAAACAACCGAGCTCGTGTACTTTGAAGGAACCGGCGGTGGTTCGCTCGGCCCCTTTGTCCGTAAGCGCATCGATGCTTCGGCTCAAATCGGTGGGGCATACGAGCGTCTGTTTGCCGCTCAGCGGGCAGGTAGGCGTTTTGAGCACCTGCCCAGAATCGTCGATTGTCGTCGTGCGGGCGACGAGCTCAACGTGGTTATGGAATACATCGAAGGGGAGACACTCGGGGCGCTGGTGGACCGTCTGGGAGCCACCCCCGATTATGCGCACGAATTGTATCCTGCCCTATGCGATGCCGTGGGCGAGCTCCACGCCGGTTTTGCGATGGCGGGGGAGCCGCCGGCGCCGGTGATCCATCGCGACCTCAAGCCGTCGAATATCATCGTGACAGGTGCCAACTATACGCCTGATGACGGTCTGACGTTTTCGTCGCTGGTGATTATCGACTTGGGGATCGCGCGCGTATGGCGCGATGGCGCCGATGCCGACACCGTCAAGTTTGGGACACGGCCCTATGCGCCGCCCGAGCAGTATGGGTTTGGGCAGACGAGCGTGCGAAGCGACGTCTACGCACTTGGCGCCCTGTTGTTCTTCTACTTGACGGGAGTCGACCCTAAACCAGGGCTCGACATGCGCGAGCAATGCGAGGCGCGTGGCATTCCCACCCCACTTGCCGATGTCATCTGCATGTCGATGGCGCTCGACCCGGCCAAGCGTTTTGCGAGCGCGGAAGCGTTGGGACGGGCGACGTGCGCGGCATACGATCTAAGTCGCCCCGTGCGGCCTCCTGCGCCTGCGCCTGTCCGTACTCCGGCCTCGGAGACGGTGTTGACGCCCCAAGGGCTCCAGAACCCCACAGGGCTTCCTAGGCCTGCCGCCTCCGCTGCATGCGGTTTGCTCTCTCGCGTTCCGGAGTCTCTGGGGCGTATTTGGAATACGCTCGTCTGCTTCTCGCTGCTTGTGTTCTTTGCCGGAAGTCACTTTGCCGTCTTTCACCCCACGGGAGCAAACCAAAGCTACCCGACGTGGCTTCTCATAATCGAGTATTTTTTCTTTGTCGATGGCCTTATGGTGCTTATGCATTTTGCGCTGCTCGATAAGCGCCGTCTTCGTCGGCGATTCGCACTGCTCGACAGCTATCGCGGCAAGAAACTCGCGAAACTCTGGCTCAAGGCATTGGGTGTGCTGCTCCTATGCATGATCGTCATAGTCGCGGTTGCCAATGCGACCGGCGTTGTCGATACCTCCGCTACCTAAAAGAAAAGGGCCCCATTGGGGCCCTTTGCAGTTGCACTTAGATGCGGTTCATCTGAGCGGCGACTTTGTTGTACCAGTCCTGCCACGTGGGCGGGCAGTACTTTTTGGCCGCAGCCGGGGTAAGGGTGGAGCCGTAGTTGGCGCCCAGATAGGCAACGTGAGCGGAGATGCCCTCGCTCCAGCTGCCAAAGCTGCGCCAACCGCCGCCACGTGCACTCCAGCCCCAGGCGTTATAAGAATTGGCGCAATAAGCACCCTTGGTGCTCTCGATGCAGGCGATGGCGGGGGACCAACGGGGGTCGACACCGGTATTCCAAGCGGCGACGGCAAAGTTATAGCCCTGGCCTGCCATA
>CAVKNR010000118.1:0-4589 GCA_963657575.1 Sodaliphilus sp. | reverse complement strand
GGTCACCAAGCACAACCTCAAGTACCGCCGCTACTACCACCAGTTCGACTACTAAGAGCTGGTCACGGGTCCGATATCTTGGCTGGTTGATATCTCGACCCTGCACAAGGGCGTCCGCATTTGCGCGGGCGCCCTTTTTGCGTTGTGACAAGAGACTGCTGCTAACCGCTCGCCCTATGTTTCCAAATGAATACGCTATGAACGGTTGCGGCGGATTTTCCCCGCAAGCACTCTAGTATGCTAAAGTACCCAGAAGACCGGCGGAGCTATGCCGGTCTTCTGTTCTATATGAAACGCGGCATGAGGAGGCTCATCAGATGACGGCCACACCGTGCGGATTCCGGGACATATTGCCCGAGGAGGCTCAGGCGCGCGAGGAGATCGCATGTACGGTGAAGGGCTGCTTCAGGGAGCATCATTACCTTCCGGTCGAGACGCCGTTGCTCGAGGACAAGGGTTCGCTCGAGGAGGGCGGCCGCATTACGGATACGCCGTTTAAGCTCTTTGATGACGACGGCCGCCTGCTGGTGGTCCGTCCCGACAACACGTTGCCGATCGTGCGCTTGGTTTCGACCCGCATGTGCGCTGCCGACCTGCCCCTGCGCCTGCGCTACGAAGCGCCGGTGGTTCGCGAGTGCCAGCGCAATGCCGGTGGCTCGCGTCAGTTTACGCAGCTGGGCTTTGAGCTTATCGGTGCGGGCGATACCGCGGGCGATGTCGAGATCGTCTCGCTCGTGGCCGAGGCCGTGCGTAAGCTGGCACTGCCCGATGCACGCATTATCGCAGGTAGCGTGCGTCCGTTTAAGGAACTGCTCGCGGCGTGCGAGGATCGCGAGCTGGCCGCTGAGGCCCTGCGCTGCGTGCACGCCAACGACTTTGTGGGCCTCGATGCCCGCGTGGCGGCAAGCACCGAGTCCGATGCCGTCAAGGCCGCCATTAGCGAGCTGCCGCGTCTGCACGGCGGTGCCGAGGTGCTCGACCGCGTGGACGCGCTGCTGGAGGCTGCCGGTATCGTCGCGCCGCTGACGCGCGAGCTGCGTGCCCTGGTTGAGGGCCTGGCACCCGAGGACGCCCAGGTGCTGTCGTTCGACTTCTCTATCATGAACTCTTTCGATTACTACACGGGCCTGGTCTTTAAGGCTTATGCCGGCGGACTGCCCGATCCGGTCGGTTCGGGCGGACGCTATGACTCCATCTTCACCGGCGCGTTTGGCGACGGTATCGAGGTGCCGGCGGCGGGCTTCGCCTTTTCGCTCGAGCGCCTGGAGGCCGCGCGCACCTCGGCCGAGGATGCCGCTTCCGATGGCGATCACGCCGCGGGCCGTGGCGCCGAGGGTCCGCTGCACATTGCCGTGCCCAAGGGCTCGCTCAAGGCCGACACGCTCGACGTGCTTGAGTCCGCGGGCTTGGATGTCTCTGAGCTGCGCGATCCCGGTCGTCATCTCATCGTGCGCGGTCGCGACACGCGTGCCGGCGAGGGCGCGGTCGGCGATATCGAGTTTGTCATCGTGCGTCCCAGCGATGCGCCCGCCTTTGTGGGCTGCGGCGGCGCCGACTGCGGCATCTGCGGTTGGGACTCGCTTATCGAGGCCGACCTCAACCTGCTGCAGCTGGTCGATCTGGGCTACGGCCTGTGCACGTTTATCGAGGCGGAGCCTGCATGGCGCGCCGGCCAGGCCGAGCGCAACTACGCCCGCCGCGGGTCGCTTCGTGTGGCCACCAAGTACCCGCGCATCGCGAGTGCCTGGTATGCCGAGCGCGGCGTGAATGCCGATATCGTCTCGCTGCACGGTAACATCGAGCTGGGCCCCATCGTCGGCATGACCGATCGCATCGTGGACATTACCGCCACGGGTGCCACGCTACGCGACAACGACCTGGTCATTACCGGTCGCATCATGGACTGCACGGCCCGCTTCTTTGTCAATCCGGGTGCCGCGCGCCTGGATCCGCGTGTGCGCAACCTGGCCGATCGCCTGGCGGCTGCCGTGAAGGACAAGCATTTTGAGCCCGTTGCGGGCTCGGCACAATAGCGCGAGCGTGCACGGGCGCCCCAACGTACGGGCTGCGGGCCGATTGGCGCCGCCGCTCGGCCTCTCGTTTTTCGAACACAACCTCGACCGATAGGGGATACCGATATGAAGACCATCAAGCTTGCTCCCGGTGAGCGCCTCGTTACCAACCAGCTCAACCGCAAGGGCGTGCTGCCGCAAAACATCGTCGACGCCGTCCGCGATATCGTGGCCAACGTGCGTGCCAACGGCGATGCCGCGGTGCGCGATTACTGCCAGCGTTTTGACGGTGTCGAGCTGCAGAGCTTCCGCTTGCCGCAGGAGCAGATCGATGCCGCGCTCGAAGGCCTCGATCCCGCTTTTGCCGCGGCGCTCGAAAAGGCTGCACGCCAGATTCGTGAGTTCCACCAGCGCGAGGTCGAGCAGAGCTGGTTTACCACGCGTGCGGACGGCACGATGCTCGGCGTTAAGGTGACCCCGCTCGCGGCGGCCGGCATCTACGTGCCGGGCGGTCGCGCGCAGTATCCCTCTACGGTGCTCATGAATGCCATTCCCGCCAAGGTTGCCGGCGTCAAGCGCGTGGTCATGGTGACCCCGCCGCAGAAAGATGGCCTGATCAGCCCGTATACGCTTGCCGCGGCAAAGCTCGGCGGCGTGGACGAAATCTATATGGTGGGCGGCGCTCAGGCTGTAGCCGCGCTGGCGTACGGCACCGAGACCATTCCGCGCGTCGACAAGATCACCGGCCCGGGCAACGCCTTTGTCGCCGCGGCCAAGCAGATTGTCTCGGGCGACGTGGGAATCGACATGGTCGCTGGCCCCTCCGAGGTCTGCGTGCTGGCCGATGCCACGGCCAAGCCCATGGTGGTTGCGGCCGACCTGATGGCCCAAGCCGAGCACGATCCGCTCGCTGCCTGCTATCTGGTGACCTGCGACGAGCAGTTTGCGCGCGAGGTCGAGGCGGGCATCGATATCTTGGTCGCGCAGTCGCCGCGTGCCGAGATCACGCGCGCCTCGCTCGATAACGAGGGCACTATCGTGGTGGCCGCCGACATGGCTGCCGCCGTCGAGGCGGTGAATACCGTGGCGCCCGAGCACTTGGAGCTGCACTGCAAGGACGCTATGGGCCTGCTCGGCGGCATTCGCAACGCCGGCGCCATCTTTGTGGGCGCTTGGAGCTCCGAGCCGCTCGGCGATTATGTTGCCGGTCCCAACCACACGCTGCCAACCGGCGGCACGGCCATGTTCTCCAACCCGCTTTCGGTCGAAGAGTTCGTTAAGCGCTCGAGCGTCATTTGCTATACGCCCGAGGGCCTGCTCTCTGACGCTCCCGCCACACAGCGTCTAGCCGAGGCCGAGGGCCTGTGGGCGCACGCGCTTTCTGCTGCCCTGCGTCGTCGCGTGCTGGAGCAGGGCGAGGATGCCGTGAGTGCCGAGTCACTGGCTGCGGCCGACCTGACCAAGGTCGCCTGGCCGGGCGACGCCGTGGCGACGGTTGCTGAGGGCGTGGACCTGGCGGCGGCTGCGGGCGGTGCCGCTGGCGCGACCGGCGAGGAGGTCTAACATGGCCGAACTCACGCCGCGCATGAAGGAGCTCGTCCAGCCCTACTTGACCGGCATCGAGCCCTACGATCCCAACTTTACGCCCACGCGCATCAATCTTTCGGCCAACGAGAACACCTATCCCGTGCCGGCCGGCGTGCGCGAGGCGGTTGATGCGGCCTTGGCTGCCACGCCGCTCAACCGTTATCCCGACCCCATGTCCAACGACCTGCGCGATGAGCTTGCCGCTTGGCATGGCGTGACGCGCGAGAATATCTGCGTGGGCAACGGCGGTGACGAGCTGCTCTATAACTACTTGCTGGCGTTTGGCGGCGCGGGGCGGACCCTGCTCAACTGCCCGCCGTGCTTTAGCGAGTATGCGTTCTTTGCGTCGCTGTGCCAGACCGAGGTGCGCGACGAGTGGCGCGACCCGGCGACCTTTGAGCTCGACCAGGCGGCGGTGCTTGCGGCGGCTCCCGAGTGCGATCTGGCGATCGTGACCTCGCCCAACAATCCCACGGGTGACGTGGCGCCGCTCGACTTTGTCGCGGCCCTGTGCGATGCGTGCCTCGGCATGGTCATGGTCGACGAGGCCTACGTTGAGTTTGCCGACGATTCGTTTGGCGCGGCTACCACGGCGCAGGGGCTTATCGCCGAGCATCCCAACCTGGTGATTCTGCATACGCTGTCCAAGGCGTTTGGCGCCGCCGGCACGCGCCTGGGCTATGTGATTGCGGCGCCCGAGGTTATCGAGGTGTTTGCGGCGATTCGCCAGATCTATTCGGTCAACGTTCTGAGCCAGGCCGCCGCGCTTGTCTGTGTGCGTGCCCGCGATGCGTACGCGCCCGTGGTGGCACAGGTCGCATCCGAGCGCGAGCGCGAGCTGTGCGCCCTGCGCGCGATGGCTGCCGAGGGCCTGCCCGTGGAGGCATGGCCGAGCGCGGCGAACTTTGTGCTCGTGCGCACGCTGCATGCCACGTGCGTGCGCGAGCGTCTGCGCGACGAGTATTCGATTTTGGTGCGCGACTTTAGCTA
>CAVKNR010000117.1:0-4721 GCA_963657575.1 Sodaliphilus sp. | reverse complement strand
ATGTCTTTTGCACTCATGCACGAAAGTTAAGGAAGGCTTCATGTTCGACAAAGTGCTCATCGCCAACCGCGGCGAGGTCGCGGTCCGTGTTATCCGCGCGTGCCGCGATATGGGCATCAAAACCGTCGCCGTCTATTCCACGGCCGATGCGGACGCGCTGCACGTGCAACTTGCCGACGAGGCGTATTGCATCGGCGGCCCGCGTCTTGCCGAGAGCTACCTCAACGACGATGCCGTGCTCACCTGTGCCGTAAAGTCGGGAGCTAAGGCAATTCATCCCGGCTATGGCTTTTTCTCCGAGAAGGCGAGCTTTGTGCGCGACTGCGACAAGTATGGCTTGGCGTTTGTTGGTCCTTCGGCCAAGGTGATCGACAGCATGGGCGACAAGGACGCCGCACGTCGAACGGCTGCCGCGGCGGGCGTGCCCATCGTGCCGGGCTGCGATTTGCTCAAAAGCCCCGAGGAGGCAACGGCCGAGGCCGAGCGCATTGGCTGTCCCGTGCTCATTAAGGCGCGTGCAGGTGGCGGCGGTCGCGGTATTCGCAAGGTCGAGTGCGTGGAAGATGCGGCAAAGGCGTTCATCGAGGCGCGTGCCGAGGGCGAGGCCGTCTTTGGCGACGGCGAGTGCTACATGGAGAAGTTCGTCGCGCCGGCGCACCATGTCGAGGTGCAGATTATGGCCGATAAGCAGGGCCATGTGTTTTCGCTCGGCGAGCGCGAGTGCTCGGTGCAGCGTCGCAACCAAAAGCTGATCGAGGAGAGCCCCGCGCCGTGCCTCGACGGACACGACGACATTCGTGCTCGCATGCACAAGGCAGCGCGTGACCTGGCTCGTGCCGTCGGCTACGAAGGAGCCGGTACCATCGAGTTCCTGTATTCGGACGACGGCAATTTCTACTTTATGGAAATGAACACGCGCTTACAGGTGGAGCATCCGGTTACGGAGTTTGTGACCGATACCGACTTGGTCAAGTGGCAGCTGCGCGTGGCAGCCGGCCAGCCTCTGCCCTTTGAGCAGGAGGATATGCCGGTCCGCAACCACGCCATGGAGTGCCGCATCAATGCCGAAACGCCGGACTTTCTGCCGTCATGCGGAACGGTCACCGCGTTGCGTGTGCCGGGTGGTCCGCGCGTGCGCTGGGATTCCGCCATGTTTACCGGTGCGAAAGTTCCGCCGTACTACGACTCCATGCTTGGCAAGCTCATCGTGTGTGCGCCCACGCGTGACGGCGCCATTCGCAAGATGCGCTCGGCCCTGGGCGAGCTCGTGATTGAGGGCGTGAGCGAAAACAGCGAGCTTCAGCTCGACGTGCTGGCAAACGACGAGTTCTTGTCGGGCATGTATCACACCGATCTGATGGGGCATCTCTATGCTGATGAATAGAAAAGCGAAGACGGTCAACGTCCTCGAGGGACCGATGACCGAGTCGTGCGCCGAGTTTCCCGCGCGCCACGTGTTTATCAAGTGCCCGGAGTGCCGCCGCGTGATCGATGAGGCACGCCTGCACGACAACCTCGAGGTCTGCCCTCGTTGCGGCAAACACTTTCGCGTGAGCGGTCGCGCGCGCATGCGCATGACGGTCGACGAGGGCACGTTTGAGGAATGGGATGCCAATCTGGCGTCGGAGGACTTCCTCTCGTTTCCCGGCTATGCCGACAAGCTCAAGAGCGTGAGCGAGCGTTCGGGCGAGCGCGATGCCGTTGTGTGCGGCAGGGGCAAAATCTGCGGTTGCGATACCGCGCTCTTCTTTATGGACGCCAACTTTATGATGGGCTCGATGGGCTCCGTGGTGGGCGAGAAGATCTGTCGCACATTTGAGCGTGCGACCGAGCTGGGATTGCCGGTTGTCGGCTTTACCGTTTCGGGCGGTGCGCGCATGCAGGAGGGCGTGACCTCGCTTATGCAGATGGCCAAGATTTCTGCGGCGGTTAGGCGCCACAGTGAGGCGGGCGGCCTGTATGTCACGGTGCTCACCGACCCCACGACCGGAGGCGTAACCGCGAGCTTTGCTATGGAGGGCGACATTATCCTGGCCGAGCCCGATGCCCTGACGGCATTTGCAGGCCCGCGCGTGATCGAGCAGAACATGCACAAGCGCCTGCCCAAGGGATTCCAGCGCTCCGAGTTTTTGCTGGAGCACGGCTTTTGCGATGCCGTTGTACCGCGTGGCGAGGTTGCGCTCACGGTAGGCGAGCTGCTGGCGCTGCACGAAGGGCACGCGCCCGGCCTGGGGGCACCGCACGAGATTGTGCATACGGGCCGCCGCGGCAAAAAGCTGGGACATTTGTTCAAGCGCTCGGCCGCACCAAAAACCGCGCTCGAGATTGTCAAGCAGACCCGCTCGGCAGATCGCGCCACGGCAGGCGAGATGATCTCGCTGGGCCTGGATGGATTTGTGGAGCTGCACGGCGACCGCTACTTTGGCGACGACGCTGCTGTGGTGGCTGGCATTGGCTGGAAAGACGGACGCCCCGCAACGGTCATCGCCGTCGAGCGCGGCACCACGACTAAAGAGCGTATGCGTCGCAACTTTGGTATGGCACATCCCGAGGGCTACCGCAAAGCGCGTCGCCTGATGCGCCAGGCCGAAAAGTTTGGTCGACCGGTTCTGTGCCTGGTCGATACTTCGGGCGCGTTTTGCGGCATCGGTGCCGAGGAACGCGGCCAGGGTGAGGCGATTGCCCAGAACCTCATGGAGATGAGCGGCCTTAAGACGCCGATTGTCTCGGTGGTGACAGGCGAGGGCGGCTCTGGTGGCGCGCTGGCGCTGTCCGTGGCCGACCGCATCCTGATGCTCTCGAGCTCGGCCTATTCGGTCGTGAGCCCCGAGGCCTGTGCGTCGATCCTGTGGAAGGATACCGAGCGCGCGAATGAGGCCGCCGAGGCGCTTAAGCTCACGGCCCCCGATCTGCTGGCGCTCGGTATCATCGACGGCATTGTTGACGATAAGGGCCTGTCGCATGAGGAGATTGCCGGTGCCGTCATGTCCTCGGCATTTGATGCCTTCGATACGCTTGGGCAGCTCGACGACGCGACCCTCGCAAACCTCCGCTACGAAAAGTACCGCGCAATCGGTCAGTACCGCACGATGTGACAAAGGGACAGCCCGCATGTCATATTGGGAAAGGCGTTCCATGCTACAAGTTTCTAACACCTCGTTTACAACGTCGGTTTCATCAAACGCCATGGCCGTGGTGGACTATCTGTCCAAAAGCATGATGTCGGCGCTGCCGTTTATTGTCTGCGCGGCGTCGTTCCGCACCGTCGCTGTCATTATGGGCGAAGGCATGCTGGGCCTGTGGTCTGCCGATTCCGATATCTATCGCCTGTTCTACAGTTGGCTCTATAACGCCGGCTACTACTTTTTGCCCATTTATCTTGGTTGGGCGGCCGCCCGCCAGCTCGGTTGCTCGGAGCAGCTGGGCATGATGCTGGGCGGCGTATTGATTGCGCCCGATCTGCTTAAGCTCGTCGATGCCGCATCGACGACGGGGGCATCGATGACTTCCGTGTATGGTCTGCTTCCCGCGCCGGTCAACGATTACACGACGACTGTTATTCCGGTTCTCATCTCGGTGCCCGTGCTATGGCGAGTGGAGTGTTTCTTTAAGCGCGTTATCCCTAAGGCCGTGGCGTTTTCGTTTGTTCCGTTTACAACCATGCTTGTCATGGTTCCGGTTTCGCTGTGTATCACGGCGCCGGCGGGCAGCTATCTGGGCATGCTGTTGGGCCAGCTTATGTTTATGCTTGGCAATTCCGGTGGCATCGTGTCGCTGCTCACGCTCATGGGGCTTGCCGCGGGTTGGGAGTTTCTTAAGATTGCAGGCGTCAGCAACGTTGTCCTATCGCTTGCCTATGCTCAGTTTATGAGTGTGGGAACGGATTCGTGCATCCTGATCGCCGCGACGATGGCGACGTTCGCCGTTTGGGGCATGCCCTTTGGCGCGTCGCTCCGCGTTGCGGATAAGGACGAGAAGGCACTCATGCTGGGCTATTCAATCTCGGGTATTCTTGGCGGCGTAAGCGAGCCGGCGCTGTACGGTTGCGGCTTTAAATATGGCAGGTGCCTGACGTGCATGGCCATTGGCGGCGCCGTCGGAGGCCTTGTTGCGGCCGTGGGCCACGTTACGGCCTATACCATCGGCATGACGAATGTCCTTATGGTCATTGGCTTTGCCACGGGCGGCATCTCGAACCTGCTGTGGTGCTGCGTTGCCGGCGGTGTGGCATTTGCGGTGTCTGCGGCGCTGAGCTACTGCTTTGGCGTGGTGCCGGCGCAGGGACAGGCGGCAGAAGACGGGGCCGATTCACCCGAAACAGTGGCGAGCGCTGCTGAAGTAAGCGCATAAACCTGTGCGACAAAAGGACGATTCTTTTGTCATGCTCCAAGGCCGTGGCCCGTGCGGGCTGCGGCCTCTTTGTATCTGGGAGACAAAGTGGCTACACTACAATCCGTTTGAGCAATAGATATATAGGTAGTACCGTGGGGGCGGATGCAGATGGTCGAGTGGATAGTTAAGCGCGCGCAGGGCGATCGTGCGCGTGTGGGCACGTTAGCGGGCATGGTGTGTATTGTCGCCAATGTGGCGCTTTGTGCTGCGAAGGGCGCAATCGGTGTGGTTTCGGGATCGGTTTCGATTGTGGCGGATGCCATGAACAACCTGTCCGATGCCAGCTCGAATATCGTGAGCGTGCTGGGCTTTAAGCTGGCGAGCAAGCC
>CAVKNR010000116.1:0-4780 GCA_963657575.1 Sodaliphilus sp. | reverse complement strand
GCAGCCGTCGTCTTGCCCTTGCCGTCGCCCGTATAGATTTGAACCTTGCCGACTTCCAGTGATGCCATCTCTGTCCTTTCGTGCCCGGCGTCGGTTTATCGCCGTCCGGGTTGGGTATTCTAGAAAGCATTATTAACCCCAGTAGATGGAGTTCAAGCAGATGGAGATGGATGACAACAAGCGTAGACGGAATATGATCCTCTACGTGCTCATCGCCTTCGTCGTCTACCTCGTGCTCTCGACCGTTCTGTTCCCCAACATCGGTCACACGCAGCAGATTACGAAGACCGATTACTCGACGTTTGTCAAAGCGCTCGATAAGAAGAGTGTCGACAAGGTCGAGTACAACACGGACGATTACTCGATTTATTACACCAAGAAGGGCGAGGACGAGAACATCGCCTATAAGACGACCGGTGTGCCGAACGATGCGGGCTTTACCGATCGCGTGCTTGAGTCTGGCGCTTCGCTGGAGTCGGTCGTTCCCGATAAAAACTCGGGTTTGATGACCTACTACCTGCTTACGCTCATCCTTCCCATGGCGATTTTCTTCCTGATCGGCTGGTGGCTCAACCGCCGCATGAAGAAGGCCATGGGTGATGACGGTCCTTCGATGAACTTTGGCGGCGGTGGCTTTGGCGGCGGTGGACTGGGCAAGTCCGGCGCGCGCGTGATCGCCTCCAAGGACGTGGGCGTGACCTTTAAGGATGTCGCCGGCCAGGAAGAGGCCAAGGAGTCCCTCAAGGAGGTCGTCGACTTTCTGGAGAAGCCCCAGCGCTACGAGGAGATTGGCGCCAAGCTGCCGCGCGGTGCTCTCCTTGTTGGCCCTCCGGGTACCGGTAAGACCCTGCTAGCCAAGGCTGTTGCCGGCGAGGCTGGTGTTCCGTTCTTTAGCATTTCGGGTTCTGAGTTCGTCGAGATGTTCGTCGGCCGTGGCGCCGCCAAGGTGCGCGACCTGTTTAAGCAGGCCAAGGAAAAGGCCCCGTGCATTGTGTTTATCGACGAGATCGATACCATCGGCAAAAAGCGTGACGGCGGCGGCTTTAGCGGCAACGACGAGCGCGAGCAGACGCTCAACCAGCTGCTGACCGAGATGGACGGCTTCGATAACCACAAGGGTATTGTCGTTCTCGCTGCTACCAACCGCCCTGACAGCCTTGACCCGGCCCTGTTGCGCCCCGGTCGTTTTGACCGCCGTATCCCCGTTGAGCTGCCCGACCTGACTGGCCGCAAGAACATTCTTGAGCTGCATGCCAAGAGCGTGAAGACGCAGCCGCCGATCGACCTGACCGCGATTGCCCGCGCCACGCCCGGTGCCTCGGGCGCCGACCTGGCCAATATCATCAACGAGGGCGCCCTGCGTGCCGTCCGTGAGGGCCGCAAGCGCGCTACGCAGGACGATTTTGAGGAGTCGGTGGAGGTCGTCATCGCCGGCCAGCAGCGTAAGTCCACGGTACTGTCCGACCACGAGAAGCAGGTTGTTTCTTACCACGAGATCGGCCATGCCATCGTTGCCGCCCGCCAGAAGGGCTCTGCACCGGTCACGAAGATCACCATCGTGCCGCGCACGAGCGGTGCTCTGGGCTACACCATGCAGGTCGAGGAGGATGAGCGCTTCCTGACCACGCGCCAGGAGGTCCTGGACAAGCTCGCCGTCTATTGCGGTGGCCGTGCAGCCGAGGAGCTCATCTTTGGTGAGATGACGACCGGCGCCGCCAACGATATCGAGCAGGCCACCAAGCTCGCCCGTAACATGGTGACGCGCTTTGGTATGTCCGATGAGTTTGGCATGATGGCACTCGGTACCGTTCAGAATGCGTACCTTAACCAGGACACGTCGCTCACCTGCGCCCCCGGTACGGCCGAGCGCGTGGACGCGATTGTCGCCAAGCTGATCGAGGATGCGCACGACCGCGCCCTGCAGATCCTGAAGGAGAACAAGTTCAAGCTCCACGAGCTGGCTCGTTATCTGTACAAGAAGGAGACGATCACGGGCGAGGAGTTCATGAATCTCCTCACGCGCGAGAATCCGCTGATGTCAAAGCAGCAGTAATACTGGTTGCGCAGTATCAATCGCCCCATTTGAGTGTCTATCTCAAATGGGGCGTTTTGCGTGGGAGGGATATGTATGAAGATCGTGGTGAGTGCCTGTTTGATGGGCGAGAGCTGCAAGTATAACGGGCTCGACAACTATCATCGCGCGTTGGTCGAGGCCTGCGAGCGTACAGGGACCGAGGTCCTCTTGGTGTGCCCCGAGGTCTTTGGCGGCCTGCCCACGCCGCGTAAGCCGTCCGAGATTGTGAACGGCGAGGTTCGTACCTGTGAGGGCGTGTCCGTTGACCGGGAATTCCGCCTAGGAGCCCAACGAGCACTCGCGATGTGCGAGCAGGCGGGCGGTCCGGAAGAGGTCGCCGCGTGCATCTTACAGGACCGTAGTCCCTCGTGTGGCGCAGGCCGCATCTACGACGGAACATTCAGTGGCACCCTTACAGCGGGCAACGGCGTTTTCGTCGACCTGCTCCTGCGCAATGGGTACCGTGTGATCCCGGCGAGTGAATTCGATCCCAGCATACTGGAGCAATAAAAAACCACCACAAGGGTGCTGTCCCCTTGTGGTGGTTTTGGTCTTGGCCTAGAGGCCGTGGCCGTAGGCGTTGGCGGCCTTGATGGCGGCGGCGAACTTTTCGTCGGTGAAGGGCTCAGGGTTGCCCTGCTTCCACTCGTTGGTGGCGTGCGCGTATTCGCACAGGGCAGGGATATCGGCCTCGGAAAGCCCGACCTGCTCAAGCGTCACGGGCAGGCCCATCTGCTTGTTAAAGGCGGCGTAGCGCTCAAGGTTCTCGGTATCGCCCGTATAGGCAAACAGGACGAGCACGCCCAAGCTCACGACCTCCCCGTGCAGATAGGTTCCCTCGCGCGGAATGCTGCACGTCGCATTGTAGAATGCGTGCGCCACGCTCGAGTTGTAGTAGTAATCGTTTTGGTTGGTCAGGTTCGAGACATAGCCCGTGTTGACCACGATGTCGAGCGCGATCTGCTTGACGGCTTCGCTCGACAGGTCCTGGTGCACGTCCTCAAGCCCCTGGACGCCATAGGTAAACAGCGGCTCGGAGCAGGTGTGGGCGAGTGCCAGGCCAAGACCGGCGGTGTGCTCCAAATTACCGGCGCTCGTGGCGTATTCGACCTCAGGCTGCTTAGACAGGGCATCGCCCACGCCGGCCCAGAAGTATTCCGCCGGAGCTTCGGCGATGATCTTGGGGTTGATGAAGATGTGCGCCGGTCGGTTGGGGTACGAATAGCCCTCGAGCGAGCCATCGTCATTGTAGACAACGGCAATGGCGGTCGCGGCCGAGCAGTTGGAGCAAATCGTCGGTACGGTAAAGACGATCTTCTTGAGCTCGATGGCCGCCGTCTTGACGGTGTCGAGTGCCTTGCCGCCGCCACAGGCGATAAGCACGTCTGCCTGCTGGCAAGCGGGGGAGTTCACGACCTTGGCAATATTGGCGCGCGTGCTGTTGGTGCCGTAGACGCGCGTCTCCAGAATCTCGACATCGGTACCTTCAAGTGCCGCCTCGATGCCCGGCAGCGCTGCAGCCAGTGCACGTTTGCCGCCAATGATGGCAACCTTGGTCGCTCCGTACTCGGCCAGTGCGGCGGGCAGCTCGGTAAAGCACTCCTCGCCAACGGTATAATCACTCATTCCAATCGTGCGCATGGCAACACTCATTCCAATCGTGCGCATGGCAACCTTCTTTCTTTCGATAAAGTGCTTTCAGGTATTTTGCTCCTAGAGAAGGGCTGTAATAGCGAGAAATTTCGAACGTATAAAACCAGTGTTGAGGGTTTTTCGCCGGCGCGGAACGTGCTAGCATACTCCACATAAGCGTTGATGGGGACGAGTAGTCGGCCGTCCGCATGCTACAGAGAGTGGGGAGCGCTGAGAACCCGTGCATGCGACCGATGAAAATCACCCCGGAGCTGCGGTCCCAACGGACGTGCCGCGCAGGTTCGTCTTAGTAGACATCGCCGAGATGGTCGTCGATACAGGCCAGCCGAGTAACGGATGCGAGCGCGCGAATACGCGGGCGAGGGCATCTAAGCTGGGTGGTTAAGCGAAGAGCTTTTGCGGGCGTGCAGCCCGTTTTGTGGCGCTTCGTCCCAGCTTGCAGGGACGGGCGCTTTTTTGGTGCCCATCGGGCGTGCGCGTCCACGACATGAAAGGGGTACCGTGGCAAACGAGTACAAGCAGACGATGAATCTGCCCAAGACCGGTTTTCCCATGCGTGCCGGTCTTTCCAAGTCTGAGCCCAAGCGACTCAAGGACTGGCAGGACAACAAGGTCTACGAGCAGGTTCTGAAGAAGAACGAGGGTCACAAGAAGTTCGTGCTGCACGACGGTCCTCCGTACGCCAACGGTCCGATCCACATCGGCCATGCCATGAACAAGATCTCCAAGGACATGATCAACCGTTACTGGATGATGCAGGGCTGCGAAGTTCCCTATGTCCCCGGTTGGGACTGCCACGGTCAGCCGATCGAGCACAAGGTCGAGGAAAAGCTCGGCACCGAGAAGTTCAACCAGACCTCCACGGCCAAGATCCGCGAGCTTTGCAACGAGTTCGCTGTCGAGAACATCGAGCTCCAGAAGGCGGGCTTCCGTCGCTTGGGCGTGCTTGGCGACTGGGACAACCCGTATCTGACGCTCTATCACCAGCACGACGCCGCCGACATCGAGGTCTTCAAGGCCATGTTCGATAAGGGCATGATCTATCGCGGTCAC
>CAVKNR010000115.1:0-4802 GCA_963657575.1 Sodaliphilus sp. | reverse complement strand
CGCTCACCTTTGCCGTGGAGCAAACGCTCTACAACGGTGTTACTTTGGATAGGGCACTCGAGATTCTTACCGACCGCGTCCCCTCTCAAGAGTTCTACGGACTCACCGACTAGCGCAGAAAGGCTACTACCATGGGTTCCATCAAAATCGCTCCGTCCGTCCTTTCGGCCGACATGGCCAACCTCAAGGGAGAGCTCGACAAGATCGCCGGCGCCGACTACGTTCACTTTGACGTTATGGACGGCCACTTTACCGGCAACCTGACCTTTGGCGTTGACATCCTTAAGGCCGTCAAGCGCTCCACCAACGTGCCGGTCGATGCGCACCTCATGGTGTCGAACCCCGACGAGACCGTCGATTGGTACGCCGATGCCGGTGCCGACATGATCACCGTGCACTACGAGGCCTCCACGCACCTGCATCGCACGCTCACGCACCTGCAGCAGCGCGGCGTCAAGGCCGGCGTGGTGCTCAACCCCGCCACCCCCGTGTGCGTACTTGAGAGCATCATCGACGTCGTCGATATGGTGCTGCTGATGAGCGTGAACCCCGGCTTTGGCGGCCAGAGCTTTATCCCGGGCACTATCGCCAAACTGCACGAGCTCAAGGCCATGTGCGAGCGCCACGGCGTGTCGCCCATGATCGAGGTCGACGGCGGCATTTCTTCCAAGAACATTGCCGAGGTCGTCAAGGCTGGTGCCAACGTTCTCGTGGCCGGCTCCGCCGTATTTAAGTCCGAAGATCCCGCCGCCGAGGTTGCGCTGCTGCAGAAGCTGGGCAATGAGGCCGCACAGGAGGCATAAACCCTTATGACCGCAGGTCAAAACCGCATACCCGTGAATCTTGACTACGCCGCCTCGACGCCCATGCGCGCCGAGGCGCTCCTTGCGCAGCGCGAATATGACGACAGCGAGCTTGCCGGCGTCAACCCCAACTCGCTGCACTCGCTCGGCCGCAAGGCCGCCGCGCGCCTGGAGGTTGCCCGTCGCGAGATCGCCCATAGCTTTGGCGCACGCGTCCGCCCGTCCGAGATTGTTCTGACCAACGGCGGCACCGAAGCCAACCAGCTGGCGCTGCTCGGTCTTGCCGAGGGCGCTCGTCAGCGCGATCGCAAGCGCGATCGTGTAATCGTTTCGGCCATCGAGCACGATTCGATTCTGGACAACCTGCCGCTGCTGCGTGCCGCCGGCTTTACCGTCGACCTGGTGCAGCCCTGCCGCGCGGGCTACATTGAGCCTGCCACGCTGAGCGACTTGCTGAGCGACGACGTGTCGCTCGTGAGCATTATGGTCGCCAACAACGAGACCGGCGTGGTGCAGCCCATCCGCGAGCTTGCCTCGGCCGCTCATACCGTGGGCGCAGTGTTCCACACCGATGCTATCCAGGGCTATCTGCACATTCCACTCGATGTCACCGAGCTGGGCGTCGATGCTATGTCCGTCGCGGCCCACAAAATTGGCGGTCCTGTGGCATCCGGCGCGCTCTACCTTAAGAACCGCACGCCGCTGCGCCCGCGCATCTTTGGCGGCGGACAGGAGGCCGGTCGTCGTGCCGGCACGCAGGACCTGCGCACGCAGCTGGCCTTTGCCGCTGCCGCCCGTACGCTGGCGCCCCATGTGGCCCAGGAGCGTGCGACGCTGCAAACCCTTTCCGACAAGCTCTACGCCACGCTTACGGCCCACCCGCGCATTCACGCCACCATGGGCGACTACGCGCAGGCCGACCGTCTGCCGGGTATGGTTTCGATCTACGTCGACGGCATGGACTCCGAAGAGCTCATCGTCAAGCTCGACGCCGCCGGCTTTGAGGTTTCGGCCGGCTCGGCGTGCTCGAGCGGCAGTATGGACCCCAGCCACGTTTTGAGTGCGATGGGCATCGGTCGCGAGCAGGCATTGGGCGCACTGCGCATTTCCTTCGATGACCGCGTGAATCCGGGAGATCTGGACGACTTTGCCCAGACGCTGCTCTCGATCGTAGGTGCCGCATGATCGTCGCCGAGCTCGAGCGCGCCCTGCTGGCACGCTATCCCAAGACGGACGCCGAGCCCTGGGACCACGTAGGCTTATCCGTTGGCGACCCCGATGACGAGATCCGCGGCGTGGCCTGCGCGCTCGACGCTACCAGGGCCAACGTGCACCGCGCCTCGGAAGCCGGTGCCAACGTGTTGCTCACGCATCATCCCATCTACATCAAGGCGCCCGAGGCATTTTGCCCGCCCAGCGCGACGCACCCCCAATGCAGCGCGGCGCTCTACGAGGCAGCG
The DNA here is from genome assembly GCA_963657575.1 of Sodaliphilus sp. Lineage (GTDB taxonomy): Bacteria > Actinomycetota > Coriobacteriia > Coriobacteriales > Coriobacteriaceae > Collinsella. The sequence goes on along the minus strand of CAVKNR010000115.1, from coordinate 2,539 downwards.
CGTTGCGGCGTGAGCATTATCTCGCTCCACACCAATCTGGACCGCTCGCACGAAGCGCGCACCTGCCTGAGCGAGCTGCTGGGCGCTGAGCCCGTGAGCTCGCTGGAGCACGTGGACGACCCCGAGGCCTGCGGCCTGGGCGCGCTTGCAACGCTCAACGACCCGTGCACGCTGCGCGATCTCGCCACCCGTGCTGCCACGGCCTTCGGCAGCGACCCGCGTGTGTGGGGCGAAGCCGATCGCCCGTGCCGCACCGTCGCCATTTTGGGCGGCTCCCTGGGCGACTTTGGAGAGCTCGCCATCGCCGCGAGCGCGGACGTTGTCGTGACGGGCGAGGCGGGATACCACGTGGCGCAAGACTTTGCCTTGCGCGGGCTGTCGGTGATCTTGCTCGGCCACGACCGCTCCGAGGAGCCGTTCGTTGATATATTGATGAACTCTGCAGTTGACGCCGGGGTCGACCCCCGTCATGCGATTAAAATACTGAACCCTTGCCAATGGTGGACTGTGACAAAAGGAGAGAACTTATGAGCGCCGGCGCTACGCTACTCAAGCTGCAACAGATCGATTTGGAGCTCGCCCGCAACAAGAGCGAACTTGGCAATATGCCGGAGCTCAAGGAGCTCGCTTCCAAGCGCAAGACCTATGTGAAACTCAAGTCCGAGATGACCAAGCTCTACGCCCAGCGCAAGGATCTGGACATTGAGCTCGACGATCTCAACACCACCGAGATTCAGACCAACAACGCCATCGAGGCTGCCAAAAAGCGTCACGTCGACGGCTCCGACTACCGCGAGGTTCAGGACCTGGAGAATGAGCTCGCCACCTTGGCCAAGCGTCTGGACAAGATTGAGCACACCCGCAAGGACGTCGTTGTCGCCAATAAGGAGGCGCTCGACCGCGAGACCCGCGCGCAGGCCATCATCGCCAAGTTCGAGGAGGGCGTGAAGGCCGATACCAAGGCCGCCCGCGCCAAGGCTGCCGACCTGCAGGCTCAGATTGACGCCGCCACGAAGGAGCGCACCGCGCTTGCTGCCACGCTGCCGGCCGACGTTCTCACCGACTACGAGCGTCTGCTCAAGCAGTTCCGTGGCCTGGCCGTCGAGACCATCCAGGGCAATATCCCCACGGTTTGCCACACCGCGCTGCAGGCATCGTCCATGAGCGACCTCAACCACGACGGTAGCGAGATTACGCACTGCCCGTACTGCCACCGCCTCCTGGTACTCCCGAGCAAGGAAGCCTAGCGATGACGGCGGCATCCAACAATTCAATGCAACTTAAGGGAAAAACGATCCTGCTGGGCATTACCGGCGGGATCGCCGCCTATAAGTCGTGCAATATCGTGCGCCTGCTGCAAAAGCGCGGCGCGCGCGTCAAGGTCGTTATGAGCGAGCATGCCACGGAGTTCGTGGGGCCGCTTACCTTCCGCGCGCTCACCAACGAGCCCGTTGCCGTGGGCCTATTCGACGATCCCTCCGACCCCATCCACCACATTTCGCTGGCGCAGGAGCCCGATCTGGTGGTCGTTGCGCCCGCGACGGCCAATATCATCGCCAAGATGGCAAACGGCATCGCCGATGACCTTATCTCCACCACGCTGCTTGCGACGCCGCGACCCATTGTGATCGCACCCGCTATGAACAACGGCATGTGGAAAGCGCCGGCTACACAGGCCAATATGACCACGCTGCGCGACCGTGGCGTCCGCGTGGTGGGACCCGGCAGCGGCTACCTTGCCTGCGGCGACGTGGACACGGGACGCATGAGCGAGCCCAAGGACATCGTCGAGGCTGTCTTTGAGGTGCTCAACCCCGCGCCTCAGAATCTGGCGGGCAAGCGCATCGTCATCACCGCTGGCCCCACGCACGAGCCGATCGACCCCGTGCGCTTCATCGGCAACAGGTCGTCGGGCAAGATGGGCATCGCCCTGGCGGGGGAGGCCGCACGCCGCGGTGCCGAAGTCACGCTCGTGTTGGGACCGACATCGCTCGATGTGCCCCGCGGCGTGGAGTGCGTGCGCGTGCAGACCGCCTCAGAGATGCTCCAAGCGGCCCTGAGCGCCTTCCAGACGGCCGATGCGGCAATTTGCGCGGCCGCCGTCGCCGACTATACCCCCGCCACCCCTGCGGACCATAAGCTCAAAAAGTCCAACGAACGCTTGGATCACATCGAGCTCGTCGAAACGGTCGATATCTTGGCCGAGCTCTCGCGCCAGAAGGACGAGCGATGCGTGATCGGATTTGCGGCCGAGACCGATAACGTTGTCGAGTACGCCGAGCGCAAATTGGCCCGCAAAGGTTGCGATGCTATTATCGCCAACGATGTCTCACGCGCGGATTCGGGCTTTGGAACCGACACTAACAAGGCCTGGATTGTGAGCACAACGGGCACGCAAGAACTTCCCGTGCTAACAAAACCCCAGCTCGCAGATACAATTTTGGACTTGCTTCAAAATTTGTAAAAAAGTTCTTGCACAAGTCTAAAGTTTCGGGTTAATATACTCCCTGTTGCGAGCGAGAGCAGAGCAACAAACAAA
>CAVKNR010000114.1:0-4896 GCA_963657575.1 Sodaliphilus sp. | reverse complement strand
GTTTTAGCAAATGCGCGCTCTGTTTTTGACCTTCGCTAACCCCTGTGGGCAAAAATGCCAAGGGACATGCGAATCGCACAACGCAGCCCCTATTGGTAGACAGTACAATTCGGCAGCATTACACCAATTCGTGCATGAGATCACGGTTGCGTGCATACAATTCGTCAAAGATATGACGGCGCGACGCATATAACTCGTGGGCAGCCATATCGGGCACGATTGTTTGCGCAACGCCAAGGACTCGGGCGAGTTCATCCCATGATGCATAGGCGCCACCTGCGAGAGCTGCCATGATGGCATCACCGAAGCATGCACCCACCGTAACCTTGGCAACCGAGACCTCGCGCCCGCATACGTCGGCGATAGTCTGCATCCAAACTGGATTCTTGGTTCCACCTCCGACAAGCATAATGCGCCCAATTGGCAGTCCATGCTCTCGCTCGATAATGTCGACATGGGATGCAACGGTATACGCGACGCCTTCCAAGGCGGCGCGAACCATATGGGCTCGCGTATGCCTTCCGGTCAGGCCAAAGAAGACGCCACGCGCCTCGGGATCGTTGAGCGGAGTACGCTCCCCCGCAAAGTACGGCAGACACAGGAGCCCATCGGCACCCGGCGCCACGTCGGCGGCATCATGCGCCATAACCGAATAGGCATCGGGACCACCGTGGCCCTCGGCCTCCACGGCGTCGCGATACAGCTCTTGGCGCAGCCACGATGTGAGTGCGCCCGCCGTATTGGTCCCCGCGCAGATCCCGTAAGTTCCGGGAATGATAAACGTCCCCGGCCACAGGCGGGCATCATCGATCATATGATCAGCTAGGTAGATGAAATACGCCGTACTCCCCAACTGAACCATCATATCGCCGGGACGGAATACACCCGTCGAAATGGCCTCGGCACCAGAATCGCCCGTTCCCACTAAGACAGGTGTCCCTGCCGCGAGCCCCGTCGCCTCAGCCGCACGCTGCGTAATCACCCCGGCAATATCGGTAGCCGACATCACCTCCGCCATCTGGTCAGGCCGGCAGAAACGAGCACATTCCCGAGCATCAACCTTCCAGGTGTAGCGGTCGTATAGGGGAAGAAAATCCTCCGCCAAATAACGGTCCACCGTAAAACGCCCCGTCAACTTTGCGCATAGAAACGATGACGCCGTCAAGAACTTCGCGGCACGTTCGTGCACCTCGGGCATATTCTCCTTAAACCACAAGATCTTGGGAGCAATATCTGACGAACAGGGATCGTGCCCGAAAAGCTCGCGTGCGCGATCTGACCCATATTCGGAAAGAAGCTCGTCAATCTGCGGCTTCGAACGTGCATCGACTCCATACAAAATCGCGGGCGCCAGCGCGTTGCACTCGGTATCGACCGGCACACAGTCGCAACCCAATGCGGAAAGGCCCACGCATCCGATCTGTGCCGCGTTAACCCCCGATCGCGCCACCAGCTCGCGCGACAAGCGGCAAAAATCGCCCCACCAAACTGCCTCCGCATCATGCTGGTACCATCCGTCACACGGGTTGTCCGTCTCATGTCCACAAGAGGCTTGGCAAACGATGTTGCATCGACCATCGATTAAAACGCCTTTAGAGGCGCTTGTCCCAATATCAATACCCAGATAGAACGCCATAGGTGCCTACTCCCCTCGCGCCGTACGAGCGGCAGCCATAAAACGAGCTACCCGCTCAACATCGACCGGGGCATCCAGCTTTCCGTCGCGCTTTAAACACGTGCCGACAAACGCGCCATCGTAGTGAGCAAATACGTCAGCCACGGTATTTTCGCGACAACCGGTGCCACATACCACAGGTACTTGGCCAACACGCTCGCGGACTTCATCGGCAAGCTCGCCCGAAGCGCCACGACCGGCAGCCGAACCGCCGATGACCATCGCATCCGGAAGGCAATTAAAGAGAAGTGAATCGGCAATGTCCGCAGTCGTACGGTCGTTGAGATAAACCTCCCCCTCGCTCGTGATGAAGTGAAAAAGCTTGAGGTCGTCCAGGCGCAGCGCCGCCTTGCGACGCATGGTGTGAGCGAAATCTCGGTTAATCAGCCCGAGATCACCGGCCCAGGCACCGCAAAAATTGCAGCGCGTGAACTGCGCATCGACAGCAGCGCACAGCTCGATTGTGGCATCACCGTCGTAAATAGCCTCGGCTCCCCAAGGGGTCGACAGATCATGGGACAGAGCTCCGATTACATAGCCCATCGATGCAAGGGTTGAGGGAGAAACGCGCTGCTCATAGGGCATCGAGAGCTCATTGGTAATCAAAATGCCATCGACACCACCCTGCTGCAACGCCTCGAGATCGCGCTTGGCGGCTTCCATGACCTGCGACACGCTTCCGCCCGGGTAATACAGTGGATCGCCCGGCAAAGGACGCAGGTGCAGCATTCCGATAACCGGCTTTTCGGTCTTGAACGTCGAAGTTAGAAACGACATAGCGTGCTCCTTCATAGGGTTATCGCAGGAACGTTACTCCCCCAGCACCTCCACGTACACTTTTCGCTTCTGCGGACCGTCAAACTCCGCAAGATAGATGTTCTGGGCACCTCCGCACACGATGTGGCCATCTTGGACGGGAAAGAAGCAACTGTTTCCACAAATCATGCTCTTGATATGCCCACAGGAGTTGTTACCGGTGGCTCCATAGCTCGGCAGGAAGTGTGCGTGCGCATAGGGGGCATCGAGTGGGGCGATGCGATCAAGCGTCTCCATAAGATCCGTCTCCACGCAGGGCAGCCCCTCGTTTACCACGATTCCACAGGTCGTATGCGACAAAATAATCGCTGCCAAGCCATTGGTCACCGAGCTGCGTTCGATGGCAGCGTGCACGTCCTCGGTAATATCGATGAACTGGTCCGGAGCAGTCGATAGATAGCTCAATGTCTCGAGCGTCACCATGTTTACTCATCCCCTTCAAGAAAACGCAGGGCATTACCCCAGTAGAGCCTTTCTCGCGCATCATCGCGCATGGGCACGGTATCGAGCGCCCGCTTGAGTTTGAACGCACGGAAGCGCGGCGTATTGCTGGCGAACATCACTTGGTGCGATAGCGCGCGCTCATACCACAGCGGCCCCATATCGACCGTGAAAAGACGCTGCATCATCTCCTCGGGCGAATCGATGTAAGTGATAGAGGTGTCCGTGTAGCAGTTGGGATACTTGAGCAGCATCGCCACGGTCTCGCGCACCCAGGGCCAGCCAAAGTGGGTCAAACTAAAACGCACATTTGGATGCGTTGCGATTGTGTGCTCAAATGCAAGCGGGTTACTGCGCGAGAGCTCTGCGCCCGGCTCCCAAGACATACCGGCATGGAAAACCACCGGCTTGTTATAGCGCTCGCACAGCTCGTAAAGCGGCTCAGCCACAGCATCATCGGGGTCAAAACCCTGCTTTGCCGGATGCAGACAAAGCCCCTTTGCCCCCAGCTCGGTAAAGGCGCGCTCCAATTCGCCTGCGGCACTGCTCACCCGCGGATCTACGCTCGCAAATCCCCACAGACGATCGGGATGCGCGGCAACCAGCATGGCAATCTGGTCATTGGTGCCAAAATGCCCTCCGCATGCCGTGGTTACATCGAGCGGCATGAGCAAGCTCTTCTGCACATCGCAGACGTCCATCTCAACTTGAAGCTCGTCCCAATCCATGGGACCCATATGCCCCATACCAAATTCTCGTGACCAAAAACCGAATCCATCAGGCTCATCACCCGGCGTACAGATCTCGCCGTAGAGCATGGGCTGAACCAACATGTCGATAACCATTTCGTACTCCTTTCCAGGCATTTGACCCTAGTACGGCTCAAACGAACCAATCACTCGGGACGACAGCTCAGCGCCCGCCTTCATACACGCCGGAATATCAAGGCCATCGATCACGCCCTTGGTAAACCCGGCAATATACGAGTCGCCGGCACCCACGGTATTAACGACCTTCTCCGCCGGTACGATCCCGCACTCATAGAAGCGCTCACCGTCATAGGCAATGCTTCCCTTCTCGCCAAGCGTGGCAACCGCAACGCGCGGTCCCAATTCCTGCACGTGGCGTACCCAGTCTCGTAGCTCCGGAGTGTCCTCTTCAAACGACATAAATGCGTAGTCAACGTAGGGAAAATGATTCTCACATGCATATTCGGGATCCTGGCTGAACACCGAGAAGTCCATAACCACCGTCTTGCCCGCATCGTGCCATTCGGGCAGGAGGTCCAAACAATTGCCAAACAGGTCGGTATGAATGATGTCATGCTCTAGGATAAACGCCCGGTCATCTTCATTCGGTCGATATGTCTCCATTACGCCATCGATTGCCTCGAGATGCACGCGATCGACGCCGTCTTTCAATGCCATGAGCATCACCGAGGTGTCGCCATCCTCCACCCGCAGATGTGAGATATCGAGCCCCTCAGCGGCCAGCGCCTCTCTCATCTTGTCTCCGTACTCGTCCTTGCCGACAACCGACACGGCGGATACCGAAACGCCCATTCGTGCAAGATGGATACCCCAGTCAATGCCGTTACCAGTCGGATAGAACACGCCGATGTTTTGATAGACGTCCGCACAGCAAAAACCAGCCGCGCACGCTTTAATACCCATGGTCTTCTCCAATGTTCAAAAGGGGACCCACCACATGGCGAGCCCCCTTTTCGCGTTTCGCTTATTGTTTTGCATCGGCTGTCCAAGGCCTCATAGCCAGACCGCCGTACGCTTTCTTAAGCTATTCGACGATTGGCGCTCCGTGGCCCCAAGAACCTTCCATACCGCACACGGTCGAGGCAAACCCGGCAGCAAAGTCGAGCGCGCGCTCGATGGCCTCGGCGCCATCCTCACCACGCTTGGCGGAATCGAGATAGCACATCAAAAACGAGGTGAGGAACGAGTCGCCCG
>CAVKNR010000113.1:0-4913 GCA_963657575.1 Sodaliphilus sp. | reverse complement strand
GGGATGCCCAGCGCATGCTGACGGCGCTCACCGCCGAATCCAACGAGGAATACGTACAGTATCTGGTGTCCAAGTGCGACGAGGTGGAGCACGACCTGGCGCTCAAGATTGCCTCGGCACAGGACCCCTACGAGCGTGAGGCCGCAGGCGACCTGACCCGCCGTCCCTACCTGCGCTGGCTTGCCGCCTTGGCATCGCGCGCGCTCATTAGCGGCCGCTACCGCATGTCGCTGGATGCCGCGAATCGCAGCCTGGACTTTGCGCCCAACGACCCCGCTGGCGTCCGCCATACCGCGATGCTTGCCATGGCAAAGCTCGAATACCCTGCCGAGGAGCTCAAGCGTTTTCGTTCCGCCCACTCCGTACCCTATCTTGCCAACACGCCGCTGCGCCGCCGTCCCAAGGACGCAGAGCGCGACTTGGACCCGTGGACGCTCATCGCACTGATGAGCGCAGCCTGGCGCGAGCTGGACTACGAAGGCGCCGAGCACTACTTGCGCATCCTCGCACGCTCGTGCCCGCACGCAGCCGAGGCGCTCTACTTCCAAACCGAGTTTCCCGATGGCGTCTATGCCCGCGTCAACGTGGGCGTGGGCTCCACCGATGAGCTCGTCCTTGCCCTGTCCGAGGCGACGCCGGTGCTGCAGGAGGGCCTAGGCGCGCCCGACAACGCCAGCTTTGCCGCCTGGGTCGCCACCAACGACATCGTGCGCTCCCAAATCGACGAGCGCATCCTACGCGCAGCCGAGCAGGGGCTTCCATTTAAGGGAGGAGACCTCTAATGGATCCGAGCGTCTACATCCCCGCCTACCTGGAGCGCGCCTACGTTGCGTCGCACCCCGAACTCACCGATGCAGCACGCGAGCTTGTCCATAACGACATCAGCGCAAACCCTCACAAGTATGCGCAGACCGAGCATGCCCAAGCGCTGCTGTCCTATGCCGGCGTTCATCGTCATTTACTTGACGAGCTTCGCCGCATCGAGGACATGGGCAGCGACGAGGAGTTTGAGCAGACGCGCAACCGCTTGTTCGACGACATGCGCGATGAGCTGCTCAAGATTGTTCGCGTCGATGCGCTGGCCGTCGATGCTCAGTTGCTCGCCATCATCCTGGCGGACACGCCCGTCGATGCCTGCCTGGGCGACTTGATGAAGCTCGAGGCGAGTACGGCCGACTACCTGCAACAGAGCGTGCCCGGGTTTGATATGGAGGCCCCGCACTACTGGGCCAATAATGTTTTGGCCGACGGTGTCACCGCAGCAGACCTTACCGTGAGCGAGCCGGCTCTAATCGGGTGGCTCCACACGCTCGAGGCCATCTCGCAGCTGTGTATGGCGAGCGCTCGTTACCGCGCCGCCGCCAACTATTCTCGCCGTGTCCTTAAGGCGGAGGGCTATCCCACCCGGGCCGCCGGCACCGTGTTGCTTGCCCTCGCCCGCTTGGAAGACCAGGACGGTTTTTTTGCCCTGGCTCACCAGCTCGAGGAGCAGATGGGGGCAGACGCACTCGAGAACTCCCCCTGGTACCTACTCGCCCGCACGATTCTGCTGTTCAAAACAAGCAAGATGCGCCCGGCGACGCGCGCGCTGCGTGAGTTCGCTAACCGTTGCGACGGCGGCGCGTTCTTCTTGCTGAACCCCATGTACCAGACGCCGTACCTTCCCTGCCGACCCGAGCCACGCGACCCCTGGGACCTCTCGCACCAGGCGGTTTGGGAAGCCGACGGCATTATCTCGGACACCCCCGACTTTGCCCCCTGGGCCAACGCCTGCGAAGATGTATCGCAGCTTGCCCAGGAATTTGCGCGCCGCTACGGCTTTTAGCGACGCGATCGCCCCGACCATGTCATCTATGTTAGGAACGGCTTCATGAACCTCCGCTCATCTCTCGCCTGCACCTCGAGCGATATCGCCCGCTGGGGACTGCGCTCTGTCCTCAAACGCCAGGGTGGCGTGCTTCCCGGCCGCATCGCCATGAAGATCGACCCCGAGCTGCTAAGCGACCTCGCGAGCCTGGTCGACCGCAGCGTGGTGGTCACCGGTACTAATGGCAAGACCACCACATCCAACCTCATCGCCGACGCCGTTGCTGCCAGCGGTGCTACCGTGGTGTGCAACCGTGCCGGCAACAATATGGAGCCCGGTGTGGTGGGTGCTCTGCTCGAGGCCCGCAGCGGTCTTAAGCGTGTCGACAGCGGCAAGCGCGTGGGCGTTTTTGAATGCGATGAGCTCTACACCGTGCGCGTCCTGCCCAAGCTCAAGCCGACGTACTTCGTGCTGCTCAACCTGTTCCGCGACCAGCTGGATCGCTATGGCGAGATCGATCACACCCAGGAGGTCATCGCCCATGCGTTGGAGCTCTCGCCGGCAACGACGCTCATCTATAACGCCGACGATCCGCTGTGTGCCGCGATCGCCGCGCGCGTTCCCAATGCAAGCATCGCCTTTGGCATCGACGGCGCCACCAACACCGAGTCCGACCGCATTAGCGACTCGCGTTTTTGCTCACAGTGCAACGCACCGTTGGAGTACGACTATGTGCAGTACGGACAGCTTGGCGCATACCATTGTCCCTCGTGCGGCTGGGCCCGCCCTGGGCTTGTCCGTCGCGTGACGGGCGTGGAGCTCGGCTGCGACGGCTACGGTTTTGACCTGGTCTTTGGATCTACGCCCGACGCGGCTGCCGTGCACATCGCCACACGCTACAACGGCCTGTATATGGTCTACAACGTAGCCGCAGCCTTCTTCGCCGCCCACGAGCTGGGCGTAGACACCGCACGCCTGCAGCCTACGCTCGACGCCTACGTGCCAGCAGGTGGTCGCATGGGCCGTTGGAATATCGCCGGCCGAACCGTCGAGGCCAACCTGGCCAAGAATCCCGTGGGCTTCGATCGCCAGATCCAGTCCATTAAGACGGCAGGTGGCAGGCTCTGCGCCTTTTTCCTGAACGACAACGATGCCGATGGCCACGATGTATCGTGGATCTACGATGTCGACTTTGAGCGCATCGCCGACACAACGGGGCTTGTCGCCTTTGCTGGCGGCACGCGCGCGCACGACATGCAGGTGCGCCTCAAGTACGCCGGCATCGACGCCGCGATTATCTCGGACGTCGCGCAGGCAATTGGCGCCGTTGCGGATGAAGCCGCAGGCGACACTTTCTATGCCGTCGCCAACTACACGGCCTTCCCGCCGCTGGTCAAAGAACTCGATGGGCTGAAGGGTGCCGATGCAGCCACGGTTGCTGCCCGCGCTGCAACGTGTGCCGATGGCAGTGCCGTCCCCGTCGGCATCGCGCCAGTCGAGCTTTCGCGCCCGCTGCGCATCGTCTACCTGTACCCCGATGCCCTCAACCTCTACGGCGACGGCGGCAACGTTATCGCCCTCGAGCGTCGCTGCGCCTGGCGCGGCATCCCCGTTCGCGTGGACGAGGTCCGTATGGGCGAGTCACTCGATCTCACCGATGCCGATATCGTCATGATGGGTGGCGGCTCCGACCGCGACCAGCTAGCCGTGGCACACGAGCTGCTCGCTCAAAAAGACAAGGTCGCATCCTATGTTGAGGATGGCGGTTCGCTGCTCGCCATCTGCGGCAGCTATCAGCTGCTCGGCCGTTCGTACTATATGGGTGAGAATCGCATTGAGGGTCTGGGGGTCATTGCCGCCGAAACCGTACGCGGCTCCGACCGCCTGATCGGCAACGTAGCCGTCAAAACCGACCTGGCACCCGAGCCCTTTGTGGGATTCGAGAACCATGGCGGCCGCACGCTTTTGGACGCCGATGCCACGCCGCTCGGAACGTCCGTCGTCACGGGCACCGGCAACAACGGCGACGACGGCTTTGAGGGTCTGATCTACAAGGGCGTCATCGGCACGTACCTACACGGACCGGCACTGCCCAAAAACCCCGAACTCGCCGACTGGCTGATCGCGCATGCCCTCGAGCGCCGCGGCGATGCGCAGGCCACAGCCCTGCTGCCGCTCAAACCCCTCGACGACACCTACGAGCACGCCGCCCACGACGCCGCGATGAAGCTCCTCCCCTAACGCCTCGCCACCACAAAGGGGACAGGCACCTTTGTGGTGGTTTTTCAGTTTGCCAACGATATGTGAACGGCTAAAAAAGTCTGCTATACTCTTTCCCGCTGTCCCCATCGTCTAGCGGCCAAGGACGCCACCCTTTCAAGGTGGATATCGCGGGTTCGAATCCCGCTGGGGGCACCATTTGAATTGAAGAGCCCGTTACCCTCGCGGTAGCGGGCTTTTTGCTACCCATGCGCCGGGATTCGAACCCGACAGGGTGCGGAGCTGAGGAAACGCGAAGCGTTTTCCAGCGCAGCACGCAAGGAGCGAAGCGACGCGGCGAAAGCGGGCGGCGTCAGCCGCACGCGGACATCCCGCTGGGGGCACCATTTGAAACGAGAAGCCCGTTACCCTCGCGGTAGCGGGCTTTTTGCTACCCATGTGCCGTGATTCGAACCCGGCAGGGTGCGGATCACGGCATCATCGCAAAGCCAGTGGGCAAAAAATAGCAAATATGAGTACTGTTACCATTTTAGTAACAGCGATTTCATGCCTTTAGAAGTCGATTTAGACGTCAGGCGTCCTACGGCGGAAGAATTGCAGACGTTTATCGGCTAAGTACTTGTACATATGTTGCGTAACACTACATATTTTGCAAATAAATAATGCTACAGGACTTGTGACAGTACTCATATTTGACGTTTTTTGTCCACAACCCTTTATACCTAGGCAAGTCGGCGGCAAAACGGGCTTCAAAGCGTCCTTCGCAAACAAAAACCGGGGCCCGCACGATGCGGACCCCGGCTCAATGCCGTGACGATATGTCAGTTACGCTCTACACGTAGAACAGGATGTCGTCGTAGGTCGGGACCGGCCAGTAGTCGGCTGC
>CAVKNR010000112.1:0-4931 GCA_963657575.1 Sodaliphilus sp. | reverse complement strand
CGACCCTCCTTGGCCTGCTGCAGGGCGCGGGCCAGGATGTCGAAGGTGAGGCCGGTGGCCTTGTTGTCCATCTGCAGGGCGGTGATGCCCTCGGTGGTGCCGGTGACCTTAAAGTCCATGTCGCCCAGGAAGTCCTCGAGACCCTGGATGTCGGACAGGACCACGGTCTTGCCCTCCTCCTGGATCAGGCCCATAGCGATACCGGAGACCGGGCGCTTAATGGGCACGCCGCCGTCCATAAGGGCGAGCGTGGAACCGCAGGTCGAAGCCATCGAAGAGGAGCCATTGGACTCCATGACCTCGGAGACCACGCGGATGGCGTAGGGGAACTCGTTCTCGTCGGGGAGCACCGGAAGCAGAGCGCGCTCGGCCAGATTGCCATGGCCGATCTCGCGGCGCTTGGGGCTGCCCATGCGGCCGGTCTCGCCGGTGCAGAACGGCGGGAAGTTGTAGTGGTGCATGTAGCGCTTGCCCTCGGTGGGCTCGATGGTATCCAGACGCTGGCCCTCGTTGAGCATGCCGAGCGACAGGACGGAGAGCACCTGGGTCTGGCCACGCTGGAACAGGCCGGAGCCGTGAACGAGCGGCAGGTAATTATCCTTCACCATGATGGGACGGATCTCGTCGGCAGCACGGCCATCGACGCGCTCGCCAGTCTCGACGACCATGGTGCGCATGGCCTTCTTCTCGAGCTTCTTGAGCGCCACGGGGATCTCGCGCTCCCAAGCGGCCTGCTCCTCCTCGGTGAACTCGGCGCGGATGGACTCCTTCAGAGCCTCGACCTTACCGATACGAGAGAGCTTGTCGGCGTCGCGAAGTGCGGCCGCCATCTCGTCGTAGTGGGCAAAGATGCGCTCCTGGACCTCCTCGACGGGCTGGTCGAGCGGGTACTCCTTCTTGACGATGGGGCCGTTGACCTGCTCCCACTCGGCGACGAACTCATCCTGAGCCTGGCAGAAAGCAGCAAGGGCCTCCTGGCCAAACTTCATGGCGGCGAGCATGTCGTCCTCGGAGATCTCCTCGGCGCCGGCCTCGACCATCGAGATGAAGTCGGCAGAGCCGCCCAGCTCCAGGTCCAGATCGGAGTTCTCGCGCTCCTCGTAGGTGGGGTTGACGATAAACTCGCCGGTCTCCACGTTACGGCCGATGCGCACGCAGGCAAGCGGGCCCTCGAAGGGAACGCCGCCGAGCGTCATGGCCAGAGAGGCACCCATGACGTTGATGACGTCGAAGGGGTTGACCTGGTCGGCGACGAGCGAGGTGGCGACGATATGCACCTCGTTGCGGAAGCCGTCCGGGAAGCTCGGGCGAATCGGACGGTCAATCATGCGCGCGGTGAGCGTGGCCTTCTCGCTGGGACGGCCCTCACGCTTGAGGTAACCACCCGGGATGCGGCCGGCGGCGTACATCTTCTCGTTGAAGTCGACGGTCAGCGGGAAGAAGTCGTAGTTCTTGCGCTCCTTGGAGACGACCACGGTGTCGAGCATCGTGGTGTCGCCCTGCTTGACCAGGCAGGCGCCGGTGGCCTGCTTGGCAAGCTCGCCCGACTCAAAGGTGTAGGTCTTGCCGTACAGCTCAAAGGTCTTGGATACGAGTGTCATTGTTCTCCTTTACCCCACAGGCCCCTTGCCTGCGGGCTTCTCATGTGACGCGGGCCCCCTGCCCCCGCCACGCTTCAGAGCGTGATTGTTCGCGCCCTTACACAAAAAGAGCGCCCCGCTGCGCAGGACGCTCTTAGCATGTACAAATCCTTACTGGATGTTGTCGCGGATGCCCAGAGCCTTGATGAGCTCACGGTACTCGACGATGTCGTTCTTCTTGATGTAGGAGAGAAGACGACGACGACGGCCGACGAGCATGAGCAGGCCACGACGGGTGTGGAAGTCCTTCTGATGGGACTTCATGTGCTCGGTCAGCTCCTTGATGCGCTCGCTCAGGATGGCGACCTGAACCTTGGGGTTGCCGGTGTCGACCGGGGTGTTACCGAACTGGGCAGTCAGCTCCGCCTTGCGCTCTTTGGAAACAGTCATTGTTTCACCTTTCGTTTTACGTCGCCCGCGGGCGACTCGATTCGCCTCGGACTGGGAAGCCGCCGGTGGAGCGAGCAACCAAGGTCGAGGTACCAACAGGTCGGTATGTTACCACAAGCAGCCCGCGCCTGCGCATCATCACCGACCCAACATGAATTCCATCGCACGGAGGCGCTGATCGGTGTGCGTCGCAGCCCACACATGCGAAAGCCCGAGCAAAAAGGCTGCGGTATGGGGGTCGATCTTCTCGGCCATGAGTGCATCGAAGGTCATGGACATGAGGGCGCGCAGCCAAACGACCTCACCGGTCGACACCAGCTCGGCACCCGGAACGCTCGAAGCGCACGACCCGCACATGAGACCGCCCGCCTGGGGCGAAAAATACGACAACATGGGGTCTCCGCACAGCACGCAGGCCGAAAAATCGGGTCGATAGCCAACGTGCGACAGCAGTTTAAAAACAAAGGCCGCCACGAGCAGGTCCATATGCGCCGAGTCGAGCCCGCTGCCGACAAGCGTGAGTGCCCGCTGCGTGATGGCAAAGGTAAACGGGTCCTCGGCGTCCTCGAACGAGCACACGCGCGCGACCTCGGCAATCGCGCTTGCGGCGCAAGTCGTCTCGTAATCGGGCGCAGCGCCGAGCGGCGCTTCCATAAGCTCGGCCTGAGAAACCACGTCGAGCGAGCGTCCATGTGCGAGCAGCATATCGACGGTACAGAACAGCTCGCAGCGCGCCGCTAACCGCCCGCCGGGTTTGCGGGCACCCTTTGCCACGGCACGAACCTGCCGACCCCGCTCGTCAAGCATCGTCAGGATCAGGTCGGTCTCTTTGAGCTTCGTCTTGTCCAGGACGAGCACTTTCGTGCGATATGTGCGAGAACCTGCCATTCGCGCCGCGTGTCCCTAATCTTCGGCGTTGTAGCCGAAGCGGCGAATCTGGGCCTCGTCGTCACGCCAGCCGGCCTTGACCTTCACGTCCAGCTCCAAAAAGACCTGCGTGCCAAAGATGCGTTCAAGGTCGCGACGGGCGTCGATACCGATATGCTTGATCATCTCGCCGCCCTTTCCAATGATGATGCCCTTTTGGCCCTCACGCTCGACGTAAATGGTGGCGTGCACGCGCAGCACCTTCTTGGTCTGCTCGAGCGCATCGCAGATCACGCCCACGGAGTGCGGGATCTCGTCACGGGTGCGGCGCAGAACCTTCTCGCGCACAAACTCGGCCACAAGGGTCTCGTCGGAAGCGTCGGTACCCATGTCCTCGGGGAACCAACGCGGACCCTCGGGCAAAAAGTGCGCAACGGTATCGATAAAGGCATCGACGTTGAAGTTCTTGACCGACGACGTCACGATCTCGTCGTCATATTCCATGAGCTCGTGGGCGGCCTTGAGCTGTTCCATAACCTGGGCGGGATCGGCCTCATCGGCCTTGGTGAGCACCAGGACCTTTTTGGAACGAGCGTTCTTGACGCGTTCGGCAACCCAAGCGTCTCCCCTGCCGATCGGCTTGGTGGCATCAATCAAAAACGCGACGACATCGACATCGTTCAGCTCGAACAACGCGCTCTTGTTGAGCTCGGATCCCAGACCGTCCTTGGGCTTATGAATACCCGGGGTATCGACAAAGACCAGCTGGTAGCCGGGACGGTTGACGACGGCGCGCATGCGGCGACGGGTCGTCTGGGCCACCGGCGAGGTGATGGCGACCTTTTTGCCATAGCAGGCATTAAGCAGCGTGGACTTGCCGGCGTTGGGGCGTCCGACCAGGGCCACAAAGCCGCTGCGGAAACCGGGCTCCACGTCACCAAAGCCCGCGAGGCTGTCGCCCTCGTCGCACAGGGCGTCGAGCTCCTCGTCGCTCATGCCCTCAAACGGGTCGAACTCCTCGACATCCTCGAGCTCCTCGGTATCCACCGCGTCCAGGGACTCGTCGTCCAAAATCTCATCGGTAGGCTGCATATTGTCGGACATGGGAATCCCTTTCTAAATAAAGCCGAGCGCGTGGGCAAATACCAGCACGCCCACAATCGCGGCGGTGATGGAAAGAATGTAAACAGAGGCAGCGGCGATATCCTTCGCGCGCTTGGCCAGTGGATGCAGCTCCTGGGTCGCGAGGTCGACAATCGCCTCCATGGCGGTATTGCACAGCTCGCCGTGAATCACCAGGCCACAACAGATGATAATCGTGGCCCACTCGGCAATGTCGAGGCCCACGATACAGCCGGCAATGACGGTGCACACGCCCGCCACGAGCATGACCTTAATGTTGCGCTCGGTCTTGACGGCGGTAACGAAGCCCTCCATGGCATAGGAGAACGACTTTAAGAAGGACGGATGGTCCTTGTTAGATCCGGGAATCATAGACGGCTCCTAGTCGTGGGCGTGGTTGGTGATGGGGCCGACATGGACTAGCTTGGGGTCCTCGCCGCGCTCGAGCGCCAGATCGCGCAGGATGGCGTCCTCGCGGGCCTCCATGACCTCGGCCTCGTCGTCATCAATATGGTCATAGCCCAGCAGGTGCAGCATGCCGTGAACGAGCATCAGACGGCACTCGTCAGCGGGGCTATTGCCAAAACCGGGGGCCTGACGGGCAATGACCTCCGGGGCCAAGATGATATCGCCGAGCTCGAGCGTCTCATCGGCGGGAATGTCATCGTCAAAGGCCGAATCGCACTCAAACGAGAGCACATCGGTGGTGCGGTCGATACCGCGCCACTCGTGGTTGAGCTCGTGCATCTCGTCCTCGTCGACATACGAAAGGGAAATCTCGACTTCACGCTCAACGCCCTCGGCGGCAAGCACAACCTCGCAGATGTGCTCCACCTCCTGCGCGTCGAGCAGCGTATCGAGCTCGGCATCGTTGCTGATCAATACACTCAACGGGACTCCTTTCGGTCGCGC
>CAVKNR010000111.1:0-4945 GCA_963657575.1 Sodaliphilus sp. | reverse complement strand
CCATTTGAGCGCTATCAAGCCAACGCGCGCCGCCCTTGGCATCACCCGAGGCTGATGCAATCACCACATAGCGGTCCCCATCCGCACCGCGCTCGTCAAAGCCATAGGTATACCCGCCGGAATCAAACGTTGTTTCCGCCGTGACATACCAAGGAAGATCCACGTCCCCCAGCTGCGCACCTCCCATGCAGTTTGCGCTGTCGAGCTTACAGACGAGGGCCTTGAGACCCGATACGCACTCGTTGTCCTGCGGATCCAATCCATACTTCTCGACCGCCTTGGGCGATATCCACACTACAACTCGATCGGCAGCAGGCGCCACTACAAGGTCCACGTCCTCGTCAACGGGAAACCGGTAGCCCTCAGGCTGGCCCTCCATGGCACGAGCGGTCCCCTTGGCTAACCGCTCAAAACCCTCGATCCCATAGGAAAGCCCATGAGCGGTCGCAGCAACCTGGGCCTCGTCCTCAGCGTCCCCAGCAAACGCAAATCCAGGCACCCAGCAAAGCACGAAGGTCAAAGCACAGGCGACAAGCATGCGGAATCTATTAAGCACGAAAAGCTCCAAGCGAATACAAGGACGGAGTGAAACACAAAACGATGGAATTATCGCGCCAAGCCGCACTACGCGGAAAGCTCAAAGCCGTACTTGGCCCAAATCTTCTGAGCCTTCTTGTTAGACAGGCAGAAGTCGATGAACGCCTTGGCTTCGTCGGCGTGCTCGGAGCTCTCGGCTACAGCACCCGGGTACACGATGGGTTTGTGCGAATCCTCGGGACACACGAAGGCCTCCTCGATGCCGTCGTAGCGGAAGATATCGGAGCTGTAGACAAAACCAGCCACGCAGTCGCCCGTAGAGACGTAAGACGCAGCAGTGCCGACCTTGTCGGCCAGTGCGACCTTGTCGGCGATCTCGGGCGCATACTCGCCGTCGTCGCCCTCGGTGCCGGTGTAGAGGCCCACAGAAGCCAGCGCCTGGTTGGCGTACTTGCCGGCGGGAACGGTCTTGGCGTCGCCAATGGCGATCTTGCCCTCCAGATTCGCGACGTCGGCGATGGCCTCGACCTTGGTGTCGGAGCCCTCGGCGCGAATGATCACAAGGTCGTTGACGAACATGTCCTCACGCGTGTCGGTGTCGATGAGCTCGGCGGCCTCGGCGTCATCCATGGTGCCCTTGGAAGCGGTGATGAGCACGTCGACCGTGGCGCCGGCACGCATCTGCTCGACGAGGTCGCCGGACGCCTTAAACTGCGTGTCGGCAAACGTAGTGCCGGTCTGCTCGGTGTAGAGCTCCTGAACCTCGGGCAGGGCCTTCTCGAGCGAGTTGGCGGCAAAGACCTGCAGCTCGACAGCCTTCTTCTTAGAGGAAGACTTGGCGGAGCCGGCATCGGAACCAGCGGGCTCGGACGTCTTGTTGCCCGAGCAGCCGGCAAGGCCAAGGCCGGCGGCAGCGGCAGCAGAAAGCGAGACAAAACCGCGGCGTGAAACCATATCGAACATATTCAACCCTTTCGAACGCTATGCCCGGGCACCCCGCCGCAGGCTTTATTCTGTTACCAGATTATACTTCCGCGCGAATAATGATAGTGAGAAATTATTCTCGTCCAAGAATATAGTTTCGAGTTGCCATGCACCTCGGCGTCGCTTCGGCGGAAAACAAAGGCGGAGCAGCCGTTCAGGTCGCCCCGCCGCAGGTAAACCGCTTAGTTGGTATGTCCGCCGCCCGCTGTCATTTGGGCCGCATGCTCCAGCTGGTCTGCTATGGCCTCCCAGCTTTCGCGGGCGGCCTTCGTAGAACCGGGAAAGTTTACGACAAGTGTATGACCTCGTTGCATGCAAATAGCGCGCGAGAGCATAGCGCGGCGCGTCTTTGTCATGGAGTACGCACGGATTGCCTCTGCAATACCCGGCACATCGCGGTCGCAGACGGCACGCGTCGCCTCGGGC
The DNA here is from genome assembly GCA_963657575.1 of Sodaliphilus sp. Classification (GTDB taxonomy): domain Bacteria; phylum Actinomycetota; class Coriobacteriia; order Coriobacteriales; family Coriobacteriaceae; genus Collinsella. The sequence goes on along the minus strand of CAVKNR010000111.1, from coordinate 2,998 downwards.
GTCACGTCGCGCATCGAAAGTCCCGTGCCGCCACAGGTGAGCACGACATTGGCGCGGCACTCATCGGCAGCTTCCACAATGGCATCACCGATCTCGCTGGCGTCGTCGCGCACGACCACATGTGAGACGACCGTCCAGCCCTGCGCCTCGATAAGTTCCTCGAGTGCGGCTCCAGCCTCGTCCTGAGCAAGATCGCGTGTGTCCGAACACGTCACAATCGAAATTTTCAACTCCATAGTCTTCCTCCTACAACACCGTTCCCTCGGGCAGGTCGACGCGCACGACATCCACGACGTCGCCCGCCTTAAGCTCGCACGGTCCTTCGTCAATACGCAACAGGCAGTTCGCGCGCTGCATAGTTCCGAGCAGCGCCGAATTCTGCGTCTTGGCCTCGGTCACCAACAGCTCACCGGTCTCGGGGTCGCGCAAAACCGTGGCGCGATCGAAGAAGCGTCGGTCCTGGCGCTTTTTCACGCCGTGCGTGAGCGTCGCCTGCTGCACGGGACGCACGCCCTCGGCAAAGCCGCGCATCTTGCGAATCGCCGGACGGGCGAGCATCTCAAAGCCTACATACGCCGCAGCCGGATTGCCCGAAAGCCCCAGGTAGGGCTTACCCCCGAGCAAGCCAAACGTGATGGCCTTGCCCGGACGCATCGAGATGCGATCGAACAGCACCTCGCCCTCGCGCCGGACGAGCGCCGTCACGTAGTCGTAATCGCCCGCCGAGGCGCCACCACTTGTAATGACAAAATCGCACTCTCGCGTGGCGCGATGCACCAGCTCGGCAATCGCCTGCTCATCGTCGGGCGCAATGCCGTAGAATACGGGCTCGGCGCCGGCATCGAGTGCCTCGGCCATCAACGCCGACGAGTTGGAATCGCGAATCTGCCCGCGCGCCGGCAGCTCACCCGGCGCGACCAGCTCCGTGCCCAGCGAGATAATGCCCACGCGCGGAGCGGCATGCACCCTCACGTTCGCATACCCGGCGCTCGCCAGCAGGCCGGCGCCCGCCGGAGCCACAACCTCGCCGGCGCGCATCACGACGTCGCCGGCATGGGCTTCCTCAGCAGCCGAGCGAACGTTCTCCCCCACCTTGGTCGGCGCCGAGAACCTCACACGCGAGCCCTCGTTGCCATCGCCGTCGAGCACATCGACGATCTCGTATTTCACCACGGCGTCGGCACCTTCGGGCACCGGCGCGCCTGTCATAATGCGGACCGCCTCGCCCGCGCCGATTGTGCCTTCAAACACATGTCCCGCGGCCTCGTGTCCGATAACGTCGAGCGTCACCGGCGCCTCGCCAGATACCTGCGCCAAGTCCGCCGAGCGCACGGCATATCCGTCCATAGCGCTGTTGGCAAACGGCGAGATGTCGATATCGGCCACCGCGTCCTCGGCCAAGGGAAGACCGGCGGCCTGCCACACGGGAATCTCGACGAGATCGGTCGGAGCAACGTGCGACAGGACAATCGACTGTGCGTCATCCAGCGGAATGAGTTTCTCTGCCATATGCACCTCTTAATGCCACGGCGCACAACAGGGGCGCCGATTCTTTATGCTTGTCTCAGTATAATCCCCCGATGCACGGCCGCGACTCGGTCTGTACCCGCAAATACACCTGTCGGTTGCAGGCCGCGAAACAGAATGGATACCAACCCACCGGCTCATCGCGTTTACCGCGTTTTATAATGCTTGCGTTGCAACCTAAAAGAGGAACGTATGGCTCATAACGACAAAACCGAAAGCGCAAACGAAACGCAGGATCATTCCCAGCCGCTCGACGATGGCGGCTTTTTCTCCCTGAACGACGTCATCATGGCAGGCAGGCATCAGCTCACCCGCTCCGAGCATCTCTTGGCTGCCGACACGCGCCGCAACGCCCGCAACCTACTCGCGAGCGCCAAGTTGCTCGCGCTCGTCGTCATTGTCTCGCTCGCCATGGGCGTTGCCGCTTGGGCGTTTTTGGCCTCGCTGAATATCGCCACCGACTATCGCGAGCACCATGTGTGGATTTACGCACTGCTTCCCGTTGTGGGCGTTGCCACCGCATGGGTGTACAAAAACCACGGTCTTGCCGCCAAACGCGGTAACAACCTGGTCATCGACTCCGCTCTGGGCACACGCCTCATCCATATGCGCATGGCCGTCCTCACCTTCGTCTGCTCCACGCTCACGCACCTAACGGGTGGATCGGCCGGTCGCGAGGGAGCCGCGGTTCAGATTGGCGGCACCATCGCCAGCAACATCTCGAGCCTCGCCCACCTTAAAAAGCATGACCACCACGACCTCATGCTCGCCGGCATCTCGTCGGCCTTTGGCGCCGTATTCGGTTCGCCCCTTGCCGGAGCTTTCTTTGGCATGGAGATGTGCTTTATCGGCAAGATCGACTACACCGCGGGCATCTACTGCCTGGTCGCCTCGTTTACCGGCTACTTTACATCACTCGCCCTGGGTACCGAGTACGAGGCGAATGTTATCGCCAGCGTTCCCAACATGACACCACGGACGGTTGTCATCGTTGTTATCAGCGCCATTATCTTCGGTCTGACGGCACGCCTCTTTGCCTGGTCAGTTCGAACCGTCAAGAGCCTGTACGGTCGCTTTATCACCAATTACCTCGTTCGCGCACTCATAGGCGCACTCGTGGTTTTGGCCGCCTATGCCCTTCTCGACGCCTGGGACTACGCCGGCCTTTCCACGTGGCTTTCCGGCGCCGGATTTGCCGGCAACACCACCCTGGCAGACGCAGCCATTAAGTTGGTCGTCACAGCGCTTACCCTGGGTGCGGGCTTCCAAGGCGGCGAGGTCACGCCCCTGTTTGGCATCGGTGCGGCGCTCGGCGGCTGGATCGGTTGCCTCGTCGGAATCGACCCCAGTTTTCTGGCGGCTCTCGGCATGCTCGGCGTGTTCTGTGCCGGCCTCAACGTGCCCATCACCACCTGCATGATGGCCATCGACCTGTTCCACGGCACGGCAGCCGGGTTCTTTGTCATCGTGG
>CAVKNR010000110.1:0-4968 GCA_963657575.1 Sodaliphilus sp. | reverse complement strand
CTGGCATCGCCAGCTACAAGACCATCATGTACAACCACAACGGTCAGTTTGTGAATGATTCCCACTCGCGTGCCGGCAACCTTTGCCACAATCATGTGAGCGAGGACATGTTTGCCGCTGCCGAGATGGCTCACCTTGCCTTTGTGCTCAACGTTGTGCTCAACGGCAAGCACGAGGTCATTGGCTCCTTCGCCGGCGACATTCACAAGGCGCACGAGGCCGGCTGCGAGTTCGTGAAGAGCCTTGCCGGCGTTGAGCCCGTCGAGTGCGAGATTGCCATTACCACCAACGGCGGCTACCCGCTCGACCAGAACATCTATCAGGCCGTGAAGGGCATGTGCTCTGCCGAGGCTACGCTTCCCGAGGGCGGCGTGATCATCGACGTCGCCGGCTGTGCCGACGGTCACGGTGGCGAGGGCTTCTATCACAACATCGCCGACAACGATCCGGCGGAGTTTGAGCGTGCCTGCATCGACCGTCCTAAGGACGAGACCCTGCCCGACCAGTGGACGAGCCAGATCTTTGCCCGCATCCTGGCGCATCACCCTGTGATCATGGTCACCGACCTGTGCGATCACCAGATGATCAAGGATATGCACATGACGCCGGTCAACACCCTCGATGAGGCGCTCAAGCTCGCCTTTGAGATGAAGGGTGCCGATGCCAAGGTGGCCGTCATTCCCGATGGCCTGGGCGTTGTCGTCGCACAGCACTAGTACGCGGCCTAAACGAATCGTTTATAACCGACAAGAAAGATAAGGTTTTATGCTTACCAAACTCCTCTGCGAATTCGGCGCAACGGCCCTCATGATCATCTTTGGCGTGGGCGTGCACTGCGATACGGTGCTCAAGGGCACCAAGTATCAGGGCTCCGGCCACATGTTTGCCATCACCACCTGGTCTTTTGGCATCTCGGTCTGCCTGTTTGTCTTTGGCGGCGCCGTGTGCATGAACCCCGCCATGGTGCTTGCCCAGTGCATCGTAGGCCTGGTGCCGTGGAGCAGCTGCATCCCCTTCATGATTGCCGATATGCTCGGCGGCTTTGTGGGCGCCGTAATCGCTTGGCTTATGTATGCCGATGAGTTCAAGGCTTCCGAGGGCGTCGTCGACCCCATTGCTCAGCGCAACATCTTCTCGACCAACCCCACCACGGAGGGCACGAACTATGCTCGCAACTTCTTCTGCGAGGCTATCTGCACCTTTGTGTTCATCAGCGCCATCCTTGCCGCTGCTAGCCGCGCTGGCGAGAACGTTTTGATGCTCGCCATCTGCGTTGGCCTGATCGTTTGGGCCGTTGGCATGGGCATGGGCGGCATCACCGGCTTCGCCATGAACCAGGCTCGTGACCTTGGTCCTCGCATGGCCTATCAGGTGCTGCCGATCAAGAACAAGGCTGACAACAACTGGAAGTACGGCCTGCTTGTTCCTGGTATCGCTCCGTTCGTCGGTGCTATCGTGGCTGCACTGTTTGTGCATGGTTTCTTGGGCATGTTCTAGTCTGAGGCTACATAGTTGTCCGCTGACCGCATGGGGTAACTTCCCAGCGCGTCCTCGGACATGCAAAAAGGCTCGCTGCGCACTTCGTGCGGCGAGCCTTTTTGCGTCCTGCGGAATGCGCTGGGAAGTTACCCCATGCGGCCAGCTGCGGGATCTTAGTCGCGTTGGAACAAGCAACCCAACATATATCTGAATTTGGATGGGAGGGGCTTGTTGCTGTTGGGGGGCGTTGAGATGAGGGCGATACTTTGGGAAGGGATGACGCCTTGGGAGGAGGCGTCTATCTGAAGAGAGGCTTTATGGCTGAGAGGTAGTCTTTGGCTACGTCGGCTTTGTTTGCTTCGAAGTTGTGCCAGGCCCACCATTGGACGGTGGCTACGAAGCTTGAGGCTATGTGGTGCAGTAAGAAGCTGCGGTCCATGGCGCTGGCGGGGCCTGCGGGGTCGACGGGGACGGTTTCGGCTGCTCGTGACATGATGGTCTTGCGGAGACAGTCGGCGAAGACGCGTGAGCCGGCGCCGGCTACGAGGGCGCGTACGCCCTGACGACGCTCCCAGAGGTTGTTGAGGATATGCTCGACCTGTACGAGTGGGTCGTCGAGGGGCGTACCGTCATCGTCGAGGGCGTGGGCGCAGATATCGCTCACGAGCGCGGCGAGTAGGTCGTCTTTGCTCTTGAAGAGGCCGTAGAACGTGGCCCGACCCACATGGGCGCGAGCGATGATGTCACCGACGGTGATCTTGTTGTAGTCTTCCTCGCGCAGGAGCTCAGAGAATGCCGCGACGATGGCGGCGCGGCTTTTTTCTTTGCGGGCATCCATGGCTATGCATCCACGTGAACGAGCAGACAACGGAGCGTGCCGGAGCAACCCTCGTAGGGGCGCTTGCCGGCGCCGTAGCCGACGGCCTCGATGCGGTAGCGGGCCGGCAGGTGCTCGGATGTACGCAGCGCGGTAACGATGGCGGCGCCCGTGGGCGTCACGAGCTCGCCGGCGACCGGTGCGGGCGTGAGGGCGATATTGCCCGCCTGGCATAGGTTGACGACAGCGGGGACGGGAATGGGCATGAGGCCGTGGGCGCAGCGGATGGTGCCGTGGCCCTCGGAAAGCGACTCGACCACGATATCCTCGATGCCCAGGTCATCGAGGCAGATGGCGACAGAGCAGACGTCGACGATGGAATCGACGGCGCCCACCTCGTGGAACATGACGGTCTCGGGCGTTTTGCCGTGAGCCTTGGCCTCGGCGGCGGCGAGTACGGAAAAAATGGCGAGCGCACGACGCTTGGCGCCATCGCTTAGCTGCGAGCCGTCGATGATGGCGGTGACGTCCGCCAAAGAACGATGGTGATGGTGGTGGGCGTGATGATGGCCCTCGTGGCCATGGCCGTGGGTCTCATGATCATGCTCATGGCAGTGCTCGTGCTCGCCATGAGCATGATGGTGGTGCTCATGCTCGTGCGTGTGCTCGGCAGCTGCTTCGTTGCCGTAGAGCCAGGCCATATCGTGATCGTGGTTCTCGAGCTCCTCTGCAAGCTGGACGTCGAAATCGCAGGCGTCGATGCCATGCTTGTTTACGCGCGTCACGGCAATCGAAAAGCCGTCGACCGGCAGCGTGGCGAGCTGTTCGCGCAGGTGCTCCTCGCTGGCGCCCAGGTCGAGCAGGGCCGCGACGGTCATATCGCCGCTGATGCCCGAGGTGCCGTCGATGATAAGCGTGTGCTGATGGTTGGACATGGAATGCTCCTTAACGGGCGCGGGGCACGCCGGCGCTCAGATGATTGATAAGACTTGCCTGATAGGCGGCGCCGAAGCCGTTGTCGATGTTGACGACCGAAACGCCGCTGGCGCAGGAGTTGAGCATGGCGAGCAGTGCGGCCACGCCGCCAAAGCTCGCGCCATAGCCCACGCTGGTGGGAACGGCGATGACCGGACAGCTCACCAGGCCGCCGACAACGCTCGCCAACGCGCCCTCCATGCCGGCGATGGCGATGACCACCTGCGCCTGGGCAAGTTCCTCGGCACGTGCGAGCAGGCGGTGCAGGCCGGCGACGCCCACGTCGTAGAGGCGGTCGACCTCGTTGCCATAGAACTCGGCCGTCAATGCGGCTTCCTCGGCGACGGGCAAGTCGCTCGTGCCGGCGCAGGCGACGACGATGCGTCCGTTGCCGGTAGGGGAGGGCTTACCGCCTACGAGGGCGAGCTGTGCGTCCGGGACATATCCCAGGTCGATGCCGTTGCCGAGGAGCTCCGAGGTGCGGGCTGCCTTTTCGGCATCCAGGCGCGTGACCAGGATGCGCTCCTGGCCGGCATCGCGCAGTGCTTCGATAATGGCGGCAATCTGCTCGGCGGTTTTACCGGCACCGTAGACAACCTCGCCGGCTCCCTGGCGCACTCCGCGCGAAAGATCGAGCTGTGCAAAACCCAAATCGGCGGTTGGCGCCGTCTGGATGCGCGTGAGGGCGACGGCCGGGGTGACTGCTCCGCCGGCAACATCGCTCAGCAACTGCTCAAGATTTCGCTTATCCATATATGTTCCCTTCGACGGTGCAAAGTCTAGCACTCAAGGGTTAGTTTCCGAACACTAAGATAAAATTGTTCGGAAACTAGACATAGCGGAGTTGATTAGATTGTTAGACGAACTTGCTAGTCACGCAGGATGATGTCCATGGCGAGCATCAGGTTGCGCTCGTCGATGGCAAACGGGGCGGCCTCGCGCGTCTTGGGCTTGGCGCAAAACGCGATGCCCGTGCCCGCGGCCTGAATCATGGGGATGTCGTTGGCGCCGTCGCCGATTGCCACGGTATGGGCCATGTCGACACCGCACTCAACTGCCCAGTCCAGCAGCTGGATGAGCTTGGACTCTTTGGTCACAATGTCTGCCGCCAGCTTGCCGGTGAGCTGGCCGTCCACGACCTCCAGGCGGTTAGCCAGGCAAAAGTCGATGCCCGCGGCGGCCACGATCTTATCGGCGACCTCGTAAAAGCCACCGCTTACCACGCCGACCTTCCAGCCCTTGCTGTGCGCCGAGCGCACAAGCTCCAGCGCGCCGGGGGTAAACGTCACGCGCGCAAAGGTGCGCTCGAACACGCTCTCGTCCAAGCCGGCAAGCAGCCCCACGCGCTCCTCGAGCGCCTGCTTAAAGTCCAGTTCGCCGCGCATGGCGCGCTCGGTGATCTGTGCCACCTGCTCGCCTACGCCGGCCTCCTCGCCCAACAGGTCGATGACCTCCTGGTTGATGAGCGTGGAGTCGATATCCATAACGATGAGGCGTGCAGTCATGGCGGGCCTTTCCGAGTGCAGTTGTATTGGGGCACATTGTCGCACGCCGCACGCCTGGGCGACGGCCACGGTGCGTCAATTGTTTCGTCTCCGTCAAGTCTTTGGGCAAGAGCTACTTTTTCGCGGCACATCGACGCGGGTGCGATAAGATAGAACGCCATGTCCGGCTGCGCGGTTTACGCAGGCTGGGCA
>CAVKNR010000109.1:0-5008 GCA_963657575.1 Sodaliphilus sp. | reverse complement strand
GCCGTTCGGGTCAGGTGGGCTGATATAAATAGAGTGAATGGGCGCGCCGTTGGCGCGTCCATTTTTGTGCGGGTGACAAAGGGACTGTCCCTTTGTCACATTGCAATAAATGTGATGAAAGTGTGGCGAAATGAGCTTATAACTTCCGTAAATGTGATAAATGTCACGTTTTACCTAGGGTAAAATGTGGGAAATATCACGTTTACGGAAGTTTCTTTGCGGGAGGTTCGGTCATGCAGCGAGATATCATTGCCAAGCTTAACGCTTGGAAAGCGTCAGAATATCGTAAGCCGCTTATCCTTAAGGGGGCGCGCCAGGTTGGAAAGACGTGGGCGCTTAAGGAGTTCGGCCGAACCTCGTACCTCAATTTTGTGTATCTGACGCTCGAGGAGCCGTCACCTGGGGTACAGAGCGAGTACGCTCAGTTTTTCGAAGGTACGCGCGATCCTCGACGGATCATCTCAAATCTTTCCCTGGCACTTGGACAGCCTATCGATCCCGGCGAAACGCTGCTTATTATTGATGAGATCCAGGATTGTCCTTCTGCAGTCGGCGCCCTTAAATACTTCTGTGACGAGGCCCCCGAGTATCACGTCGCATGCGCAGGGTCTTTGTTGGGCGTTCGCTTGTCCCGTGAGATCAGCGCTTTTCCGGTGGGAAAGGTCGAGTTCATGGAGATGCGCCCCATGAGCTTTTCCGAGTTTCTGAAAGCCGAGGGCGCTGCAAACTACGACGAATACCTTGGCGGCCTGGATCAGATCGAGACAGTGCCCGATTTCTTCCATGTCCGTCTCGTCGAGCATCTTCGTCGTTATTTTGCATGCGGCGGCATGCCAGAGGCTCTTGGCCGGTGGGTGGAGACGGGCGATATCGTTCAGGTCGATAAGGTGTTGTCTGATCTCTTGGATTCCTACGAGCGCGATTTTGCCAAGCATGGTGGCCGTGCGCAGTTCGCCAAGCTTTCACAAATATGGAACTCGATTCCAGCTCAGTTGGCGCGCGAGAATAAAAAGTTCGTTTGGGGTGCGGTGCGCGAGGGGGCTCGTGCTCGAGAATACGAGGATGCTCTGGAATGGCTTGCCGATGCTGGGCTCATCACGGCGGTTCGCCTTAATGCTGCTGGTGGTGTGCCGCTCTCTGCGTACGATGACCTCAAGGCATTTAAAGTCTACTGTCTTGATGTCGGCTTGCTGCGCCGCATGGCAAGGCTGGATGCGTCCGCTTTTGCCATCTCGGATGCGCTATTTTCGGAGTTCAAAGGTTCGTTCGCCGAGAACTATGTGCTTCAGGCATTACTTTCACAGTTAGATGCTGCTCCGCGTTATTGGACAAACGAGAAGCCGAAGCACGAAGTCGATTTTTTGATTCAAGTCGGAAACGAAATCGTTCCCGTCGAGGTCAAATCGGGAGAGGTCGTTCATTCCAAGAGCCTTAAGTACTATGCCGACAAGCATGCGGAGACGACTCCATTGAGGGTCCGCTACTCACTTAAGAACCTAAAGCTCGACGACGGGGTGCTCAACATTCCGTTGTATTTGGCTGATCGATCTGTCCCTCTTATCAAAAAGGCGCTTGATCGTGCACATCTTGACGTTTAGATCCTGGGTGAGCTGACGGGCGGCGGCTAATTAATCGCTCCGTTACGGCCAGGGAGCTTGGGCCTTAGCGATGCTTGCTTCGCCAAGCCGTGGGTGTCATGCCGGTGTGTTGCTTGAAGGCTTGGGCGAAGGCGGCTTGCTGAGGGTAGCCTAGACGCTCTGCCACCTGCGCTATCGTGAGCGCGCTATCGGCCAAAAGGTCCTGTGCTCGCTCCATGCGGCGTCTGCGAATGTAGGCGCCCAGGGACTCGCCAGTTTGGGCCTTAAAGGTGGCGCATAGTTTGGAGCGGCTTGTGTAAAGCCTCTCGGCCACCTCGTTGATACCCACACGTCTGCCTTTGTCGAGCGCGCGCTCAATCATCGCCGTTGCTTCTTCGGCAATGGTTATGCTGACGCGTGTGCCTGCCGCCTGCCGCGCCTGCTTGTGGGCCGCGCGCGAACAGGCGAGCTCTGCGACCATGGTCTCCACGATGCCCTGCATATAGACGTGTCCGCCTACGGTGCGGGCGCGGTCCTCGTTAATCCGGCGCAGCGTGTGGCAGATGGCAGACGTCGCTTCCTCGTGCCACGGCTCGGCAAACGCCTCAAAGATTCCCGCGAACTCGGTGGGATAGCGGTGCTCCAGTTCGTCAAAATATCCAGGCAAAAAGAGTACCGAGCGCGAGTGATAGAGCTCCCCCGCAAACAGCGGGCTTAATTCCTCACCACAGCTATCTTGGATAAAGCTGCAAACGGCATTGTTTTGCCACGGTCCATGCAATGGTTTAAGGTTCGCGGGCGTTATGCCAGCCTCGGGCATGCATGTAAGTGTGGGCGCGCTGACCTCGCTCACGCACGCGTATGGCTCGGGTGTGTATTCGGCCAGGTACATATCGCGCGTCGGGGTGATGAAATGCTCCATGACGATACAGGTGGGGGAGAGGGGCATAATCCATGCGCGTCCGTGCGCCCGATCGTTTGCCACCTCGCCGGTAAAGACAGCGCCCTTGCCGGAAAGCTCCAGGCCAAACTGCTCAAACTGTGGTGCGTAGAGCTCAGTTATGTCGGTCGCGGCCCGATGCATTTTCAAAAGCGTCCCCTTCCTTTGCGGAAACGTCCACGCCTGGCTCGATTGTGTGCCTTGGCTAACATATCAATGATAAGTTGATTACGGTTAACTCTCAAGCCGTCAGAAGGGAACCTCATGGCAAAGGGATCAAAAAGGGAAGGCGGCGGTATCGGCGAGCTGCTTGCATATGCCGGCGACCGTAAATTCCTAACTTATTTGGGCATGGCGCTCTCGGCGCTCTCGCAGCTGCTGAGCTTTGGCCCGTACGTGTGCATCTGGTTTGTCGCGCGAGACCTTATCGCCGTGGCGCCTAACTGGAGCGAAGCCACCGATATCGCGATGTATGGCTGGTGGGCCGTTGGTTTTGCCCTGGCAAGCATCGTAGTTTATTTCGTGGGGCTCATGTGCACGCACCTGTCTGCGTTTCGCTGCGCGTCCAATATCCGCAAGACTACGAGCGAGCACCTGCTTAGGCTGCCGCTTGGCTACTTTGACACGCACGCCACCGGTGAGCTGCGTCGTGTTGTAGACGGATGCGCCGCCTCCACCGAGACCCTGCTCGCGCACATGCTGCCCGATATCGCCGGCGCTACCGCCATGGTCGCAGGCCTGCTCGTGCTGCTTTTCGCCCTCGATTGGCGCTTGGGCGTGGCATGCCTCATCTCGGTCGTCGTTTCGTTTGGCGCCATGGCCACCATGATGAGCGGCAAAGGCGCCGAGTTCATGAAGGCCTACATGGGAGCGCTGGTCAAGATGAACAAGACCGGCACCGAATACGTACGCGGTATTCCCGTGGTCAAGGTGTTTCAGCAGACGGTCTACTCCTTTAAGGCCTTCCACGATGCGATCGCCGAATACGCCGACATGGCACAAAACTATGCGGGCACGTTCTGCCGAGGTCCGCAGGTACTCAACCTTACCGCGCTCAATGGTCTTGTGGCATTCCTGCTGCCCGTGGCGTTGCTGTTGGCGCCGGGCGAGACGGACTTCGCGCATTTTATGGCAAACTTCACGTTTTACGCGATATTTTCGGCCGTGGTACCGACGGCCATGACCAAGCTCATGTTTGTGGGCGAGGCCTCTCAGATGAGTGCCGATTCGCTGGCTCGCATCCGAAGCATCATAGATTCCAAGCAGCTCTCCGTGCCCGCCCAACCCAAGCACCCTGCCGGCGGCGACGTGCGATTTGAGGATGTGAGCTTTACCTACGAGGGCGCCGAAGCGCCTGCCGTCAACCATGCGAGTTTTAGCGTTTCCGCTGGTAGTACCCTTGCGCTTGTGGGTCCTTCGGGCGGCGGCAAGTCAACCTGCGCAAGCCTGATCCCGCGTTTTTGGGATGTTTCCTCGGGTCGAGTGCTCGTAGGCGGTGTGGACGTTCGCGATATGGATCCGCACGAGCTTATGGACCAGGTTGCCTTCGTGTTCCAGACCAACCAGCTGTTCCGGCAAACACTTGCCGATAACGTGCGCGCCTCCAAGCCTACGGCCACTGACGACGAAGTGCGTGCGGCCCTCTCCGCAGCTCAGTGCGACGACATTGTGGCCAAGCTCCCACAGGGCATCAATACCATGCTCGGTGCCGGCGGAGCATATCTTTCGGGCGGCGAGGTCCAGCGCGTGGCACTCGCCCGCGCCATCCTTAAAGACGCGCCTATCGTGGTGCTCGACGAGGCCACGGCGTTTGCCGACCCCGAGAACGAGGCGCTCATCCAGCGCGCCTTTAGCAAGCTGGCGGCGGGTCGCACGGTCATTATGATTGCGCACCGGCTCTCGACTGTAGTGGGCGCAGACCAAATCGTGGTGCTCAACCAGGGCAGCGTGCAGGAGTCGGGTACCCATGCCGAGTTGCTGTCCCAAAATGGCCTGTATGCCAAGATGTGGGCCGAATACGAACAGGCTGCGACCTGGAAGATCACTGCAGCGACCGCGGATGCCGCCGTCGCGAAGGGAGGCGAGGCCTAAATGTTCGCCTCATTCCAAAAGAAGTATTTCCTATCCGATAAAGGCGTCGCCGGCGTAAAACGCGGCATTTTCTGGACCACGCTCACTAATCTCATTACCATGGCCAGCATGGGCTTTTTATTCCTGGTTATGGCCGGCTTTGTCGAGCATCTCGCCACCGGCGCCGACCTGCCGGATGCCCTGCCGATCGTGGGCGGCCTCCTGGTCTTTTTCGTGTTGCTCTTTGCCTCTAACTGGCAGCAGTATTACTACACCTACTGCATCTTTTACGAGGAGTGCGGCAAGCAGCGTATGGAGATTGCCGAGCGCTTGCGCAAACTGCCGCTGTCTTTTTTTGGTCGTCGTGATCTGGCCGATTTAACCGAGACCATCATGGGTGACGTCCAGGCCATGGAGCACG
>CAVKNR010000108.1:0-5014 GCA_963657575.1 Sodaliphilus sp. | reverse complement strand
CGGCCGGCAGGTGCTGCAGGCTCTCGGTGATGGCCTTGGAGAAGAACGCAAAACGCTCGCCGTCGTCAAAGAAGCCGTACGGATAGTCGCGCGCAAAGTAGCGCTCGTTGTCAATGAACATATAGGTGACGCCGTCGTGCTCGAGCTTCTCGAGACCGCAGTACTCATTGCGCCAGCCCAGACTCACGTAAAAGTCGGAGAAGTGCTCCATCTGCGCCTTGTACTCGTCCTTGATGGTGGCGTACTTGGGCACCATCACGATGACTTCGGCGCCGGCGCGCACAAGCGCCGCAGGCAGCGAGCCCGCCACGTCGCCCAGGCCACCGGTTTTAACAAACGGTGCGCACTCGGCCGAGGCAAACACGATCTGCATCTTTTTGCTGGAATCAGCCATATTGTCTCCCATGTTGTTATTCGAGAATAGCCGCCAGGCGCGAACCGGGCGGCTATTCTACATGTTACGAGCGATGTTGCGGTACCAACGTTAACGCACGATCGTGGTATCAGAAGTTAACGGAGCCTTGCCCAGCACCAGGATGTTCTCGGGCGTGCCGCGAAGCTCGGTGTTGGTGGGAACCACGTTGTTCTTGTCCAGGATGGCGTTCTCAACGCGGGCGCCGCTCTTGATGATGCAGCTCTGGTTGATGATCGAGTTGGTCACCGAGGCGCCTTCCTCGACCACGACGCCGCGCGACAGGATCGAGTTGCGCACGGTGCCCTTGATGATGCAGCCGGCCGAGATGATCGAGTTGCACGCGTGGCTGCCGGTCGCATAGCGCGAAGGCGGCACGTCGTGAGCCTTGGTCAGGATCGGGCGCTCGGGGTCAAAGAGCTGGTCGGCCACGGTCTGGTCGAGCAGGTCCATGCTGCGGCGATACAGCGACTTCTCGCTAAACACGCCCACGACCTCGCCCTTGTACTCGTAGCTGCACACGTCGATGTTGCCAAAGTCGCCCTGGAGTGCCTCGAGCAGGTCCAGATAGTCGGCGGCCTGGTAGTGGTCGATAATCTCGAGCAGCGTCTCGCGGTTGACGATGCAGCAGTCCATAGAGGCGTTGTCGCCGTACGCGACGCCAGCGCTCACGCCCGTCAGGCGACCGTTCTCGTTAATCTCGAGTTTGGTCTCGTCATCGACGTTGCGCGTGGCCTTGCAGTACACCACGGTCATCTGGGCGCCGGAGTTCTCGTGCGCGTCGATGATGGTGTTGAGGTCCATGTTAAAGATGATGTTGGTGCCCATCATCACAACATAGGGCTTGTCCGAGCGCTGGAACAGCGTCTTGTTGGAGATGATGTCGCGCAGCAGGAAGCGCATACCGCCCTTGGTGGTGCCATACGCGTTGCCGGGCACCATGAACAGGCCGCCCTTTTTGCGGTCCAGGCCCCAGTCCTTGCCCGAACCCACATGGTCGATCAGCGAGCGGTAGTTGCCCGGCATGACGACGCCGACGGTCTTAATGCCGGCATTCATCATGTTGGACAGCGGGAAGTCGATCAGGCGGTAGCGGCCCAAAAACGGAACGGACGCGATGGGGCGGTCCTTGAGCAGCACGCTGCCGTAGGTCGAAGAGTAGTTAGCGGTGATATAACCGATGGCCTTGCGATTGATCATCGGATCATTCCCCCTTCCCGATAACGACGTCATTTCCAACGACGGCCGTATCCTTGGTGGTATCGACAGAGCCGAGCTTCACGCCCTCTTCGACCGTGGAGTTCTCGCCCAAAATTGCGCGGCAGATGTGCGCGCCGCTCTTAACGTGCGCACCCGGCAGCAGCACGGAGTCCTCGACCACGGCGCGCTCCTCGATGATGACATCGGTCGAAAGGATCGAGTGGCGAGCGGTGCCGTAGATCTTGCAGCCGTTGGAGACCAGGCAGTCGTCCAGGCGGCCGTCCGGGCCAATGTAGTGCGGCGGACGCGTGGTGATGTTGGACATGATGGGGAAGTTCTTGTCAAACAGGTCGAACTCGGGGTTGTTGCCCAGCAGGTCCATCGAGGTCTCGTGGAAGCTGGCGATGGTGCCGACGTCCTTCCAAAAGCCGTGGAACTCGTAGCTGTACAGGCGCTTGCCCTCGCCGAGCAGCTTGGGGATGATGTCCTTGCCAAAGTCGTGGCTCGAGCGCTGGTCCAGGGCGTCCGCCTCGAGCGCCTCGATCAGCACGTCTGCCGAGAAGATGTAGATGCCCATGGATGCGAGGTTCGAATCGGGCTTATCGGGCTTCTCGGTGAACTTTGTGATGCGGCCGTCCTCGGGGTCGGTGGTCAGGATGCCAAAGCGGCTGGCCTCTTCCCACGGCACGGGCATAACGCTCACCGTGAGGTCGGCGTTGTTCTCAATGTGCGTCTTGAGCATCTTGCGGTAGTCCATGCGATACAGGTGATCGCCCGAAAGAATCAGGACGTACTTGGGGTCATTGGCCTTGATGTAGTCGAGGTTCTGCGTAATGGCGTCGGCCGTGCCCGCATACCAGGCGCCACCGGTCTGCGTCTCGTACGGCGGCAGGATCGACACGCCGCCGTCGCGGCTGTCCAGATCCCACGCCTCGCCGGAGCCCACGTAGGCATGCAGCAGGTAGGGGCGATACTGCGTCAGAACGCCCACCGTGTCGATGCCCGAGTTGGAGCAGTTGGAGAGCGAAAAGTCGATAATGCGGAACTTGCCACCAAAGCTAACCGCCGGCTTAGCGATCTTTTGGGTGAGTGCCCCCAATCGGCTGCCCTGTCCTCCTGCGAGGAGCATCGCGATGCATTCTTTCTTACTCATCGATTTCTCCTTCTGTCATCGATGTTCTTAAACCCATGAGCGACGGGCGCGGCGCTTGGTCGCGCCCGTCGAGTAATGCCGTGCTGGCATAAGGGAGCTCGCGCGCCTTTATGCGTGCCAGATCTCGTCGCGGTACTCGCGAATGGTGCGGTCGCTCGAGAACCAGCCGCTCGAGGCGGTGTTGAGCAGAGCCTTTCGGTTCCAGGTCTCCTGGTCGCCATAGCTGCCGGTGAGCTTTTCCCACGCATCCACGTAGCTGCGGAAGTCTGCCATGACCAGGTCGGGATCGTTGTTGTTCATGAGCTCGTTGTAGATGCTCTCAAAGTTGCCCGAAAGGCCCGCAAAGGTGTTGTCCTTGAGCTCGTCCATCACGCGGCCCAGACGCTCGCGGTCGCCGTTGAGCGTATCCCACGCAAAGTAGCTGTTCGACGCCCAAAGCTGCTCGACCTCGGGGGCGGTCAAGCCAAAGATGGCCTCGTTCTCGCGGCCGGCCAGATCGGCGATCTCGATGTTGGCGCCGTCGAGGGTACCCAGCGTAATGGCGCCGTTCATCATGAGCTTCATGTTGGACGTGCCCGAGGCCTCCTTGCCGGCCGTGGAGATCTGCTCCGAGATCTCGGCGGCAGGGTAGATGAGCTGGGCGTTGCTCACACGGAAGTTGGGGATAAAGCAGACCTTCATGACCTCGTTGACGCGGGCATCGTTGTTGATGACCTCGGCCACGGAGTTAATGAGGCGGATGGTCTCCTTGGCAAAGGTGTAGCTCGAGGCGGCCTTGCCGCTAAAGATGAAGGTCGTCGGCGTCACGTGGAAGTTGGGATCGGCGATGCGACGGTTGTAGATGTCCATCACTTTCATGATGTTCATGAGCTGGCGCTTGTAGGCGTGGAAGCGCTTAACCTGAACATCGAAGACGGTATTGGGGTCAATGACCAGACCGGTCTCGGCCTTGACGTAGGCGGCCAGACGCTCCTTGTTGGCGCGCTTGGAGGCGCCCACGGCCTTCAGGAACTCGGTGTCGTTCTGGAACTCCTTGAGCTTCTCCAGCTCAAAGGCGTCCTTGAGCCAGCCGTCGCCAATGGCCTCGGTCACGAGCTTGGCATAGGTGGGGTTGGCCTCGGCAAAGAAGCGACGGTGCGAGATGCCGTTGGTCTTGTTGTTGAACTTCTCGGGCGTCAGGGCATAGAAGTCCTTGAGCACGATGTTCTTGATGATGTCGGAGTGAATCTTTGCCACGCCGTTGACGCTGTGGCTGCAGATCACGGACAGGTTGGCCATGCGAATCTCGCCGTCCCACAGGATGGCGGTCTGGCGCAGACGCTCCTGCCAGCCCTCCTGCGTGGTGTCGAACGACTCGTGCCAACGACGGCTGATCTCGTCGATAATCTGGTACACGCGGGGGAGGAGCTTGAAGAACGTGCCGATGGGCCACTTCTCCAGAGCCTCGGGCAGGATGGTGTGGTTGGTGTAGCTCACGACCTGCGTCACGATGTTCCAGGCGTCGTCCCACTCGAGCTTCTTCTCGTCGATCAGGATGCGCATGAGCTCGGGGCCGCACATGGCCGGGTGCGTGTCGTTGGTATGGATGGCCACAAACTGCGGCAGCAGCTCCCAGTTCTCGCCGTGCTCCTTCTCAAAGGTGTCGAGCAGGCTGTAGATGCCGGCGGAGACAAACAGGTACTCTTGCTTCAGGCGCAGCAGACGACCGTGCTCGCCGGCGTCGTTGGGGTAGAGGATGGCGCTGATCGCCTCGGCCTCGGCGCGCTCGGCGTCGGCCAGGGCATAGTCGCCGCGGTTGAAGGCCTCCAGATCGAAGTGCTCCTCGACCGGCTCGGCAGCCCAGACACGAAGCTTGTTGACGGTCTCGCCGGCATAGCCCACCACGGGGATGTCATAAGGTACGGCCAGGATGTCCTGCGTGTCCACCGTGCGGTAGAACGTGCGGCCGTTCTCCTCAAAGCCCTCAACATGGCCACCAAACTTAATGGTCACGGCCTTGTCCTGACGACGGACCTCCCAGGGATAGCCGTGGGTGAGCCACTCGTCGGTGGTCTCGACCTGGCTGCCGTTGACGATCTCCTGCTTAAACAGGCCGTAGCGGTAGCGCATGCCGTTACCGTAGCCGGCAATGCCCTCGGCTGCCATGGAATCCAGGAAGCATGCGGCCAGACGGCCCAGGCCACCGTTGCCCAGCGCCGGATCGGGCTCCTGGTTCTCGATGACGGACAGGTCGAAGCCCATGTCGTCGA
>CAVKNR010000107.1:0-5059 GCA_963657575.1 Sodaliphilus sp. | reverse complement strand
CGTCGGCACCGGCAAGACGCACATGGCGTCGGCCCTCTGCGCGCTGGCGTGCGAGAGGAGGCTCGAGGCGCGCTTCTTCACGGCGTCCTCGCTCGTGATGCGCCTGAGGCGCGCCCGCGACGACGGGAGGCTCGACCGGGAGGCCGCGCTCATCGGCAAGGCCCGCCTGCTCGTCATCGACGAGCTCGGGTTTCTCCCGCTCGACGCGGACGGGGCGAGGCTGCTCTTCCAGGTCTTCGCCGACGCATACGAGAGGCAGTCGGTGGTGATCACCACGAACCTGGAGTTCAGCAGGTGGGGGTCGGTGTTCGGGGACGACCAGATGGCCGCCGCCGTGATCGACCGCATCGTCCATCACGGGAGGCTGGTCCAGTTCCGCGGCGAGTCCTACCGCGTCCGCCATGCCCTCATGCAGGAGGGCTAGCCGCTCAAAAAGCGTGCGCGCTTCCGATGCTCAGGCTGCTCAATTTCCGATGCTCTTTTTGCTCAAATCCTCTTGACGAAACACAGGGCGCATGAGTCTAATGAAAGTGACCCAGACAGGGAGCACCTTTCGGCAGTGCTCAAGGATGGCGCTCGTGAGGGAGGTGAGCCTCCCGCCGCAGCGACGAGTCTCGTCGACGGCTTCTCAGTGCAGCAGGAACTCGTCGGCGGGGAGGCCTGCCACGAGCGCCCCGAAGGGGTTTGCCTTTCCCATATGGATCTGTCCCATCCGCCTGAACGCCCGCCCGGAGGGATTGTCGCCAAACAAAGATCCGGGTTGGCACTCGGGCAAATTCACTGTTTGGCTCGGAAGGACATAGTATTCGGGGGCCTTGCGGTCCCCGACTCATCACCTGTTATCTAAACTGTTATAAAGTCAAAAATAACGAATTAATCGATCCCTGGGGACAATATTAGTTCCCTAGGGGGCGATTTCAATTATTGCGCTAATTTTCGTAGTTGAAGCATCAGTACGTTTGTAACTAGAAGCAAATATTGCTTGTAATGCACTATCTATTCCATATGTTTAGCATGACAATTGGTACAAACAAGCGAATGTGAAAGAGGACATGAAAATGGCGAAGGGGATTGGCTATTACGAGCATGATATCAAGGTTAGGTTTACCGAAGAACGGATAAACAAATCATCAAATTGGCAGTGGCTAATTGAATGCACTGAAGAACGCTTCTCTGCACCCAAAGAAATCACTTCAGTAAATGAATTTATAGGCGTATTGGCATCGCTTCATGAACCCTTTGCTTTTCTTGCTACCGTCGTCGATTTGGTTGGCGATTTCAAACCAGATATTTCATCAATGTGGTTGGTAAAGTTGTACGATTGCGTCCTCCTCAGAAGTGGAATGACCAAGCCAGAAGATTTTGATGAACATGTTGGGTTTTTCGGCATGCTTGGCGTAGCGTCCTATGCAACTTTCCTTTTCAATAAATTGACTGGCAGAAATGCCCTTATTGATACCCGTCCCATTTTTTATTCAAATCTCCACCAGCTGTATGACCTTACTGCGCTAAACGATGAATGGTCAAAACTTGAATACTTAACCGGGAGAATCAATTTTTCGGGAATTGAACTAGTTGCCGAAACGCTTCGGCGCAATCTTAAGTGCGTCGATGTACCAATCAAATGCGATAGCGTTATTAAACTGATGGATGACAACTTTGATGCTGATTTCCTCAGTTTTAAAGACGTTGATCGGGAGCTATTTCAAACATGGCAGGAGGCTCTTCTTTGCGATGCTTTTAGGAGTTCTTACCAAAATGGAAAACTGACTCCATTGATTGGCCTTGGTGAAGGTGAAGAATCGTCATATAGCTCTGTATGGACAGAAGGCATGTTCCTAAAAGCAAAGGATATCTTTGAAGATGATCGTGCGATATGCTTACTTGAGTCTATAGAATTTGCGAAATGGAATAAGATTCCTTCGACCCGTAGCCAAAGCATTTTAGTCGAACTAGCCACAAACAACGCCAAGCGAATAGTAGAAAATAGCGAACCGTTGTACCGTCTTCAGTGCACAGCAATTGATCTTGTCACTCAGCTAAAGAGGGAATCGATATTTTGCAAAGAGGCTCAGACAGCTTATTTCCGAAGCATGAATGAGCTTCTAAAAGGCCGCACCGATTACAACGATCTTCGCTATATGTCGGAACATTCAATTCCGATGACAAAGGAGCAAAAACGTCTATTTAAAACGAAATGCCAAGCTTTCTTTGCCGAAAACTTAAAGAAAGTCAATACTACACACGACCTGATAGCCCTATTTGAAAACCCTCTAAGCGCTAAGTACTGCAATCAGCAGGATGCGGCGTACGCACTCGACTTATTCTATAAGCACACAGGGCATAGCGATGTTGAAACTGCTGAGCTGTTCTATTCTGCAATGATGTTTTTATTAGATGTTATGAGCAACCCTAGAGTGAATAACAATTGGGTTAAGAAAGTAATTATTGCTCTTAGACATGCTTGGCAAGATAAATACTACAGTCAAGTTGTATCAGGAATGCATTGTTTTACGCGAGAATTCTCCATTCCGAACACGAAAATCAAAATGCTAAATAAGCAGTTCCTAGAATCGCCCCACGGATTTGCACAATCTTTATTGCAGCTTTCCGATGATTCAATTTCATCCAGCTTAGAGGACATGTCTAAGAAGTTAATTGTTTACCTTTTTGGCAAGACAACAGTCAGTGAATTCTATCCCAATCACGTTCACGTAATAATAGAAGATGATGCGCGCTCGATCGATAAAATGATTGCAGATGAAGTCGAACGGGTTTACAAGGAGCGTTCTTATCGCTTCATCAATCATCTTAGTGAGCAAGTTATGCTTGACGGTTTCTTTGAAAAGCTAAACAAGAATATCCAGTTGGTTTGCAGCATGGTCGTCATAGAGCCCGTTTATGACAAGGTGGTTACACTTGCTCCAAGTCAATACGAGCTTTTGCCCAATCCTGGCAACAGGCCGACCCTCGGTCATCTTACGCAGCTATTTCCTATTCTTGAAAATACTATTAGAAACATAGGAGAGATGTTTTCCATTGTTCCCTTCCAAGCAAATAGGGATTCCTTTTACAAGCTTAGGGAAGTATCAGGCGTCTTGGCTGACCTCATTGGAAGCGTTCGTGAACTTACGGGAACTATCCAAGGATGCGGAGAGTTCCTATTTGTCTACTTAGTTATGTACTCTTCTAACGGATATAACATCAGAAACGATTGCATCCATGGTCGTCAATACCAAGGTTCCGCAGATGTCGCTTTCGCCTACAGACTTACCGTGATCTGCACCTATATGATGTTAAAAAGGCTGCAGGGGCTTGAAGCAATTGTAGAGAATGAGGTTAACAGCGAGGACCATGAGGAGATCGTATGTCACGGTCGATGATTTTTTGAATTGACAGCTTTTAATGCAATACATTCTTCTCTCAAAAAACTCAAGAACTGTCTGAGGATTCCGATTACTTTTGAACGGTAATTACCCCCCCCCCGAGAGTGAAGATTAATGCGGCCGTATGATGTTACGAGGTGGATTATGGGCCTTACTGGCAGCTGACCTATATTGAAGACCCCTCCTTTCACCGATTGGCAAAACGATTTACACCTAATTATTGGCACTTCTCTGGGGCATTTTCTTTGTTTCTGCATTGATCTCGCTAAACTAATAACTGCTGCTACCAGGGCATTTTCTGGTGCACATTCTATTGGCTCTGCGAAGATCGGAGCGGGTATGTTTGCTGCCGAGTCCTACACCAGCCGTCATTACATTGCGATTATTGCCATGGCCTGCATATGCGTTTTGCTGGGCGGGCCTTCTTATGCCGCGGGCGCGGAGAGCCTCATCATCGCGGGCGCGACGTACTACGAGCCGGGCGTGTCCGGCCCCGGCTGGGCCTGGACCGATGCCGACCACCTGGAGCTTAACGGCTTTTCTGGCGAGGCCATCGGCGCTGATGGCGACCTGGTGGTGACCCTGACCGGACAAAACTCCGTGACGGAGTCGCATGCGCCCGATGCGGACATCACGCTGTGCGGCATGGAGGTGTGGGGCAACCTGACGCTTCGCGGCACCGGGACCCTGACGGCGACGGGCTCGCAGTGCGGTATCCACGTGTCACAGGCGCTCGTGGTGGACGGCTGCACCGTCGACGCGCGGGCGGACGGGGCCGATATTTCCGACGAGGCGGTCGCGGGCGTGATCGCAGGCGACATGGCCGTGCGCGGCGGCGGACGCGTCGTTGCCTCGGGCGCCGGGTCCGGGGCGGGCGTGAGCGCTTACGGTGTGTATCTGCAGGACGCAGGTCTTGGCGAGGGTGCGGCCGGCTGCCGGCTTTCCGTCGACGCCTCGTGGCTCGATGCGACCGGCGCCGACGGCGGCGTTGCGTGCGCGGGCGGGTCGCTTGTGTCCGCGCGGTTTGTGGCGCCTGCGGGCGGGGCCTTTGGCGCCGGCGGCGTGGTGGATGCCTCCGGGGCCATGGCTCCGCATGTGGTGATTGAGCCCGAGGGCGCGACGGCGCCGGCGGGGGAGACCGACGGGCGCGAGGTGCCCGGTGGCGCGGGCGAGCCGGCTGGTGGCGCCGGTCCTGCCGGTGGGCAGCCCGGTGCCGGGTCCGCGACGGATCCCGCCCTGAAGCCCGCGACTGCGACGCCCAAGACGATCACGACAACCAAAACGACAGTAAACAGGACCACGGTGTCCACGCCATCCAAGGCCAAGGCTGCCGGCGCCGCCACCGCCACGCTCCCCAAGACCGCCGACAGCAACTGGATCGCCGCCTCATTAGCGCTATTCCTGCTAGGAGCAGCGCTTATAGCTGCCGCGCACCGCTGCTCGGTATCGCATGCATCGTCATGGCGGTTGTTCCCGCTTTGAGCTACGCAGGCAACCGATTAAAAGCGAGTTTTATGTTTCCCAAAGTAGGGGCGCACCGGCTAACGCCGGCGCGCCCCTACTACTGAACGGACAGTTTTTATTACTAAGGATACGGCAGCAATCCGTACATTCCGCACACTGATATTTTCTGTATTGAAGACGTCGATGATGCACCCGTATACCATTGACGT
>CAVKNR010000106.1:0-5147 GCA_963657575.1 Sodaliphilus sp. | reverse complement strand
CCCATGCGCTTCATCGTGGCGAGCGCCTGGTCCATGTTCTTATACGTCCAGGCGGCAGCCTGCGTGTTGTGCTTGATAGCGGCGTTCTCGGCAGGCAGGCCAAAGGCGTCAAAGCCGATGGGGTGCAGCACGTCGTAACCGCGCATGCGGGCCTGACGGGCCATGGCATCGCCGATGGTATAGTTGCGCGCGTGGCCCATATGCAGGTCGCCCGACGGATACGGGAACATCTCGAGCACATACTTTTTAGGCTTGCTGTCGTCGGTGTCGACGGCAAAGAGGTTGGAGTCCTCCCAGGCCTTCATCCACTTGGACTCAATGGCCTGCGCGTCGTAGGCAGGGATCTCGTCCTTATGATCTGTGCAATCGCACATATCAGCTCCTTTAATCTTAGCTGGGGTCGGGCGGCTTGGCTTTATTCGCTACTGCGGACAGTCCTGCGCAAGACGAAGAGCACATTAAGTGCTCTTCTTTGCGTGCGGAACTTGTAGCGAACAAAGCCAAGCCGCCCGACCCTAAGGTTAACTTGACTGATGATAGCAAATACGACAAGCGAGATGCCTGCGACTTGCGGGCATCTCGCTTTATCTAAATAACGTGGTTGTGAATCAACCGCTATCTGTTATCCGCCCAAACATGGTCGGGTTTTCCAAGTGCCGCAGATTGCCGTGAAAGAGGAGCGACGCGTACTTTGGTACGCGAGCGACGGTTTGAACGGCAAGGTGCGGTGCTTGGGAAAGCCGCTTAGCGGTAGCTGACGCTTTGCTGCGAATCCTTGACGACTACGTCGTGGGCGCCGCCTTCGACGATCGAGGTCGAGCTTACCAGGGTCAGGCGTGCCTTCTCCTGGAGCTCGGGGATCGAGAGGGCACCGCAGTTGCACATCGTGGACTTGACCTTATAGAGCGTGCCGCCCACGCCGTCCTTGAGGGAACCGGCGTAGGGAACGTAGGAGTCGACGCCCTCGACGAAGCTAAGCTTCGCGGCACCGCCCAGGTCGTAGCGCTGCCAGTTGCGAGCACGCGCAGAACCCTCGCCCCAGTACTCCTTCATGTACTGACCGTTCACATTGACGCGCTCGGTCGGGCTCTCGTCAAAGCGGGCGAAGTAACGACCCAGCATCATAAAGTCTGCACCCATGGCAAGGGCGAGCGTCATGTGGTAATCGTAGACGATGCCGCCGTCGGAGCACACGGGCACGTAGACGCCGGTCTCCTCGTAGTACTCGTCGCGAGCGCGGCAGACGTCGATCAGCGCGGTGGCCTGGCCACGGCCGATGCCCTTGGTCTCACGGGTGATGCAGATGGAGCCGCCGCCGATACCGACCTTGATGAAGTCGGCACCGCAGTCGGCCAAAAAGCGGAAGCCCTCGGCGTCGACGACGTTGCCGGCACCGACCTTGACGTCCTCGCCGTAGTTGGCGCGGATCCACTCGATGGTGCGCTTCTGCCACTCGCTGAAGCCCTCGGAGGAGTCGATGCACAGGACATCGGCACCGGCCTCGATGAGCAGCGGCACGCGCTCGGCATAGTCGCGGGTGTTGATACCGGCACCAACCATGTAGCGCTTGTCGTTATCGAGCAGCTCGTTGGGGTTGGTCTTGTGGCTGTCGTAGTCCTTGCGGAAGACGATGCCCATCAGGTGATCGTAGTCGTCGACGATGGGCAGGGCGTTGAGCTTATTGTCCCAGATGACGTCGTTAGCAACCTTGAGGCTGATGTTCTTGTCGCCCACGATGAGCTGCTCACGCGGGGTCATGAACTCGGAGACCTTCGTCTGGTGGTCATCGCGACTGGGGCGATAGTCACGGCTGGTGACGATGCCCAGGAGCTTACCCTTGGGAGTGCCGTCGTCGGTAACCGGCATGGTGGAGTGGCCGGTCTTCTCCTTGAGCTCGATGACCTGCTCCATGGTCATGTCGGGGGTCAGCGTGGAATCGGACTGAACGAAACCGGCCTTGTGATCCTTGACGGCCTTGACCATGGCGGCCTCGGACTCGGCGCTCTGGGAACCGTAAATGAAGGACAGGCCGCCCTCGGTAGCGAGCGCGACACCCATGTCGACGCCCGAGACGGACTGCATGATGGCGGAAACCATGGGGATGTTCAGGGTGATTGCCGGCTTCTCACCGCGCTTATAGCGGGTTAGCGGCGTCTTAAGAGAGACGTTGTTGGGGATGCACTGCGAGGACGAGTAACCAGGGACCAGCAGATACTCCGAAAACGTGTGGGACTCACCGGGAAAGAACGTAGCCATGTTTCTCCTTTTTCCATGCGACCGGTCGGCTGCAGGCCTCGTAGGACCCAGCCCAACCTTGGGCGCCCAATACTGGGGAAGTATCTTAACGCACTTTGACTGCTACAATGCATGATTTAAGAAGAGCACACGAGGGTTTGACGCAGGCTTTGCGTTTGCCCAGCAAACACTTTAGCGGGGAGACGTGGAGCGTATGGAGTACAAGACGACGGCAAAGTTGGTCATTCAAGCGTGCGACAAAGATCTGCCGGGCGTGTTTGGACACGGCTGCGTCTTGCTGCTGCAGGGTATCGCCCGCGAGCACTCGCTCAACCGCGCCGCCAAGAGCATGGGCATGGCGTACTCCAAGGCCTGGCGCATTGTGAACGAGGCCGAAGGACAGCTGGGCTGCAAGCTCATCGAGCGCGACGGAGCCCGCGGATCCACCCTCACCCCCGCCGGCGAGCGAGCCATAGCGGCCTACGAGGAGCTGCAGACCGACATCAACAACGTCATCGCCACCAAAGCCAACGCCCTCATCGCCAGCATCAAAAAGTAGCTCATTTGGGACGGGGCCTTATAGCCACACAACCCCTTCTCATAAGTTGCGGTGAAATAGGGACTGTTTATGCGGTTAAAGCCGTAAATCAATCCCTATTTCACCGCAACTTATGGAGTTGAGGATGATTTAGCTAGTTGCGGAGGGCATTATCTAGGGTGGCGGCCACGATCAAGGGGTCATCGGTTCCGGCGAAGAGGCGGATGGTGCTCCCCTGCTTGCCGCGTGGAGCCGAAAGGCGCGTCGTTGCGCCGCCGGCGGGCGATGTGCGAAACTCCCCCGGCAAAGCGTCGAACAGCTCGCCCGCACTACGCTCGATAAGGTCAAACTCAACTGCCGGGCCAAAACCATGCTCGAGGATTCCCGTTGCAACAGCATGGTCAGGATGCGAGCTCAGCCCGGGATAGCGCACGTTGCGCACCATCTCGTTGGCGGCCAGATACTCGGCCAGCGCACGGGCGCGATCGAAATGCGCCTGCATGCGGGCGTTAAGCGAGGAAAGCCCACGCTCCAGCACGTCGGTCTCCTCGGTAGAAAGGTCGAGTGCCAAAGCACCGCAGCCTGCAAACAATACGTGCGCGCACTCGGCAGCAGCATCCACACGATGGCGCTTGAGCTGAGAGCGCGCCACCGAAGCGGCAACGAGCTTGCGCGGAGCCCTACCTGCACACACGCGATCGAGCGCTTCGAGGGACAGCACAGCACCCAGCCGCAGCGGATCGCAGCCAAAAGCCGACGCCACGGTGTTGTCCACAACCAGCAGCGCATGGGCCTCACGCGCTGCGCGGCCCAGAGCGCGAAGGTCGGGAACGCGCAGACCAAACCCGCCGATAGAGTTCACAAACCACCACAGGTGCGGCCCCTCGGCATCAAACGAAGCATCAAAATCCTCGGACGCGGCAGTAAACGCCGCAACCGACGGCGGGTCCACAAGCACAACATCACAGCCTTCAAAGCCGTGCGCAAACGCATCGGCAAAGTCATACGCAAAGGCCACCAGACGGTCACCGGGACGCACAATACCCAACAGCGACAGAGCCGCCGGCACATGCGGGGCCGCAACAAGACGCGCCTCGCGCGCACTGGACCTCAAAGCCCAGGCCTCTTCTAGCTGCTGTACATCCACGCGGCACCGTCCCTTCATAAGAAAAAACCCACGATGCGGGTGTTCCCCGCATCGTGGGCAACGGCTGCAGTATAGCGCCGATATGCGACGACTCGCCTAAATGCTGAGCGTATGGTAGTTTACGTTCGCACCCGGGGCGTCAACGGACACGCCATAGGCCTCGGGATAGATGCGTGTCGAAAACACGAGCGCGCCATCGTTCACAAACACCTCGACCGACGAGACATCGCCGACAATGCGCACGTTACGAACCTCGTCGACGGGCTCCCAGCGCACGGTACGACCACAACCGGCAGAAGTGCGACCCCCATCGGTAAATCGCATCTCAAAGCGCGCGGACAGTTCGCCCTCGGCGGGCACAAACGCCAGCTTCAGCTCGCCATCAACGGTCGCGGTGAACGCACCGTCAACACCGTCGACAACAACGTCAAAGCAGGTATCGCCGGCAACCTCCAACGAGCCCTCCCCTACACGCACCGAGGCATAATGGTGCTCAATCTCGCGCGCCGGCTGCTGCAGTACCACGCCGCCGCCACCGGCCGTAAGCTCGCGCGGCACCGTCATGCAGTGCTGCCAGCCGCACACCACGGTCGGTGCGTTGCCATAGGTCGGCTCATCGGGCATGCCCATCCAGCCAATCAGAATATGGCGACCGTCCTCGGCCGTGAACTCCTGCGGCGCATAGAAGTCAAAACCGGCGTCCCACAGGCGGAACTCGCCCAGCTCATAAGCGTCCTTGCCACCCGTAATGTCGCCCGATACAGGCATGTAGCCAGCGGCATACACATTGCCGCGATCCCAACGACCGCCCTCAAGGCCCTGGGGCGAGAAGGACAGCCACTTCGCCGGCACACCGCCATCCGACTCAAGCTCAAGGTATCCCGGGCACTCCCACATAAAGCCAAAGCGCTCGGGCGTGGAAACGCGGCTTTCGAGCTCCCAGCTCAGCATATCGGCCGAGCCATACACCAAGATCTCGCCCACATCGCGCCCGGCACCTTCGCCGTGCATCGCACAAAAACGGCTTTCGACATGCGGCCCGTCCACGCGACGACGCGCGCCCAGCACCATGTGGTAACGCCCATCATCATCGCGCCACACCTTGGGATCACGCACGTGGCAGGTCAGATCGTCGGGATAATCCTCGGACGCCAGCACCACGCGCTTTTGGCTGAACTCCCGACCGGCAAGGCCATCAACGCTCTCGACATAAACAGTATCGGCGCG
>CAVKNR010000105.1:0-5194 GCA_963657575.1 Sodaliphilus sp. | reverse complement strand
TCTATTTGCCGCTATATGCGACCTGGGCCCTTTCGGATGTTTTGGGCGACTCCTGTGCCGAGGGGATAAAGCTGGAGGTCAAGCCGGTCTAGGGCCAGTCCCGGATGTGACAAAGGGGCAGTCCTTTGTCACATTCATGAGTGTGGATTTTCTCCCACACTCGTTTTAAGCCGATGGCGTGGCCCGTGTGCCCGCGCCGCTCGAGCACCTACAGCTGCTCGAGCATAGCGGTGCAACCGGCGAGTACGTCGCGGTACGTGGCATCGAAATTGCCGGTGTACCAGGGATCGGCCACGTCGCCGGGACATTCGGTCCAATCGAGCAAGCGCGTAATCTTTCCGTCGGGGCCTGCGTCGCCAAAGATGCGACGCAGGCCCCGCGCGTTCTCAGCATCCATATAGACAATGTGGTCCCAGTCGCCATACTCCGCGCGACGCACCTGACGTGCACGATGCGCGACGACGGGAATCCCGACCTCGCGCAGCTTGGCAACGGTACCGTGGTGTGGCGGGTTGTCGATCTCCTCGGTCGAGGTCGCAGCGGAATCAATGACAAACTCGCCCGCGCGCCCGGCGCGGTGCACCAGCTCGGTAAACACCGACTCAGCCATCGTCGAGCGGCAGATGTTTCCATAGCAGATAAACAGTACGCGTTGCACAGGACGATACCTTTCATATAGAAGGCTGCTAAAGAGTCGAAGCCGGGCGCATGCCAAGTTTTATTTCTTGGCCAGTTTGAAGTAGCGCTCAAATATCAATTCGAAAACGTAATAGAACATCAATCGACTGTCGAGGTCCATGCTGCCCAAGCGGATTTCTTTTTGCACGGTGTAGATAGGGTAGTCGGCTAGTTTCGAGAGAGAATTTCGAGAAAAGCCGGTGAGCGTGACGACCTTGCATCCGCGCGTTTTGGCTATCGATGTGGCGTCAATAGACACCTGCGTCTCGCCGCTTACGGAAACGCTGAAGACCAGGTCGTTTTTGCCGAGGAGTTCTGCGTAATGCCTCATGACGTGGCGTTCACTGAGCGTATCGGTGTTCTTGCCCATAATCTTGAGCTTTTCAGCCATCTCAAGGCACGGGTACTTCGAAAAGCCCGAGCAGAAGAACACGATATGTGAGGCGTCCTGGATAAGACTCACAACCGAATCGATGACCCGGTCGTTAAGCAAATCTTTGGTCTGTACGAGCTGGGTATCAAGAGGAAGTGCCTCGATAGTGAATCGATTGCGGTCGAGCGAGGCGGAATACGATTGTTTGAGCTCTGTAAACCCCGAGAAGCCAAGCTTGTGGGCAAGCCTGACGATTGTATTGGGAGCGACGAAGAACCGTTCAGCAACGCTCTTAAGCGTGACATCGTCAATATCATCACGCAGCTCGATGATGTAGCGCATGATCTCGCTTTCGAGATCGTTGAGCTTGCTCTCGCCAGCTCGCACATGATCATAAAAAGATTCTTGATCTTTCATAAGATGTTTCAGCCCCTCGCACCTCGTCGTATATATGGTACCGCTTTGTGTTGCCAGGTGAGAAATCGGTAATCGGTCAAGATTGCCTATTGCCCATGAACTGGGCAAACGTGCGTGTCTGCCTACACATATCTGTGTCGTGAGCGAAATCATGTGTCCCCGTTTCGCATTGGCCCACACGGAGACTCTCAGATGACCTCATGTCGCAAAATATCAATCGAAACGAAGCAAGCCGAGGACAACCGCGGAGCCCAAGGTCTTCGAGAACACCGATCAGCCAACCCTGGAGGGACGGAACATGAAGGATAAGCTCAATATTGTGATCGTTGGCGGCGGCTCCACGTGGTGCCCTGGCATTCTTAAAGCCCTGACCAAGCACATGGACATTCTGCCGCTGAACCGCGTGATGCTCTATGACATCGATGCCGAGCGTCAGCGTCCGATCGGCGAGTTTGGCAAGATCCTCTTCGCTGAGGAGGAGCCCGGTGTGGAGTTTGGTTATACCACCGATAAGGACGAGGCTTACACCGACGTCGACTTTGTGCTCTGCCAGATTCGTACCGGCGGCTACGAGATGCGTAGCAAGGACGAGAAGATTCCGCTGCATATGGGAATCATCGGCCAGGAAACGGTGGGCCCTGGCGGCATGGCTTACGGTATGCGCTCCATGCATGACATGGTTGAGATCGTCAACGACGTTCGCGCTCATAGCCCGGAGGCGTGGATTATCAACTATACCAACCCGGCTGCTATTGTGGCATATGGTCTCGAGCGCGTCCTGCCCGATGAGCATCGCGTCCTCAACATCTGCGACCAGCCCGTCAACCTCATGCGCTCTTACGGTCGCCTGCTCGGTCGCGATATGAGCAAGACGGAGCCCGTGTACTTTGGTCTCAATCACTTCGGTTGGTTCAAGCACATCTACGATGAAGAGGGCCATGACCTCGTCCCGCAGATTAAGGAGTACACGGAGAAGAACGGCTTCCTTCCTGCCGATGCCGAGCAGCGTGACCAGTCCTGGCTTGATACCTACGCCATGGTCAAGGACATGCTCGAGGACTTCCCCGACTATCTGCCTAACACTTATCTGCAGTACTATCTGTATCCCGAGTACAAGGTTGCTCACCTCGATCCCGACTACACTCGCTCCGACGAGGTTATCAACGGTCGTGAGAAGCGCGTGTTCGCCGAGTGCGAGCGTGTTGCCAAAGTCGGCACCGCAAAGAACTCCTCGGTTGTGCAGAACGATGCTCATGGCGATATGATCGTGGAAATCACGTCGGCCATTTATCGCAACACCAACAAGACCTTCATTGTCATCGTGCCCAACAACGGCATTATCGAGGGTATGCCCGATGACGCCATGGTCGAGGTCGCGGCAAGCGTGGGCGCCAATGGCCCGCAGCCCTATGCTGTTGGCAAGATCGGCACCTTCTATCGCGGCCTTATGGAGAACCAGTACGCCTATGAGCGTCTGACTGTTGAGGCTTGGATGGAGGGTTCCTACGAAAAGGCCCTGCAGGCACTCACGCTTAATCGTCTGGTCGGTGACGCAAAGAAGGCGCGTAAGGTACTCGATAAGCTCATCGAGGCCAATAAGGATTACTGGCCGGAGCTTAAGTAGCTGGTTCTACAGCGCATGATAACTGTTATGGGGCGTGTGGATTGTAGAGCTGCACGCCCCGTTTCTTTAAGAGGGGTATCCCATGAACAAAGACGAGCTGCTGGCAAAGTTCCAGCGCCTGGGCAAAGTCCTCATGACGCCTGTCCTGATCCTGCCAATCGCCGGCATCCTTCAGGGCTTTGGTAATGCCTTTACCAGCCCCACCCTTACGGCAGCTGTTCCCTGGCTTGCTGCTCCGGGCTTTGCGATTTTCTTTTCGATTCTTAAGGCCGCAGCCGGCATCGTTATGAACAACATCCCGGTTATCTTCTCGATTTGTCTCGCCTATGGCTTCGCCAAGTCCGAGAAGGCTACCGCGGCGCTTTGTGGCTTTTTGGGCTACATGTGCATGAACTCCGTGATGGGCACGTTCCTTACGGCGACTGGCGTTATCGATCCCGCGAATCTTACGACGGGCCAGAGCACGATCCTCGGTATCACCACGCTCGACACTGGCGTTATCGGCGGTCTTCTGGTGGGTGCAATCGTCGCATGGTTGCATAACCGTTACTACAAGATTGAGCTGCCTGCCGTGTTCTCCATCTTCAACGGCACGCGCTTTATCCCGGCGGTAACGCTGCTCTCATGCAGTGTCCTCGCATTGGTCATGTCCTTTGTTTTCCCGTTTATTCAGAACGCTCTCGGTGCGCTGTCCGAGTTCATCAAGACTACGGGTGCCTTTGGTGCATTTGTCTACGGCGCCGGCGAGCGCATGCTCCTGCCTTTTGGCCTGCATCACTTTGTCTATTTGCCGTTCTTCTTCACGTCGCTCGGTGGCGTCGAGACCATCGACGGCCAGACTGTTCAGGGCGCTATCAATATCTACAACGCGATCCTGGGCTCTCCTAGCACGCCGTTTAACATCGAGGTCAGCCGTTTTGTCATGAACGGCAAGGTTATCTTCGCCATGTTCGGCCTGCCCGGCGCTGCACTCGCCTTCTACAAGACGGCACTTCCCAAGAACAAGAAGAAGACCGCAGCGCTCATGATCGCCATCGTGGTGCCTTGCATCCTCTCCGGCATTACCGAGCCGCTCGAGTACTCCTTCCTGTTTATCGCGCCCATCCTCTACGTGTTCCACGCTCTCATGGCTGGTCTTGCCTATGCGCTGACCTATATCCTGCAGTTCAACGTGGCCGGTTCCGCGTCCTTCGGCGGCCCGCTCTTGTCGTTGATCTTTAATGGCATCATGGGCGCCGCAAAGGGTTCCAACTGGCAGGTTATCCTGTTCCTCGGCCCCATCTACTTCGTGGTGTACTACTTCGTCTTCAAGTTCATCATTCTTAAGAAGGACCTTAAGACCCCTGGCCGCGAGGAAGAGTCCGACGATGAGGCCGAAAAGGCTCCCAAGACCGTGATCAGCGACCTCATTCCCGCCATCGTTGAGGCAGTGGGCGGCGACAACAATATTAAGTCTGTCGAGGCCTGCTTCACCCGTCTGCGCATCCAGCTCAATGACTGTGACAAGGTGGTTGATGACGCCGAGTTTACCGAAAAGCTCGAAGCGCGTGGCATCGTGCATGTTAACGGCGGCGTGCAGATTGTCTACGGCAACATGGCATCTAACTACGCAACTCAGATGCGCGAGCTGCTGGGTATGGAGTAAACGACTCACATATCTATAAAGTCCGGTGTAGAAGGCGGCGGCAGACAATGCGTCTGTCGCCGCCTTTGAGTTGCCCCACGCGCATTTCGTGTATTTGAAATACACGAAATCGTAGAAAAGCGTGTATCTGAAGTACACGAAATTGCACTGCTGAAGCTTCCAGGCGGATAAACACTACTTGTATGGGACGGTTTTCACCGGTTGCTCGCCACCTTGGGCTATGTTTGCCCCTATGCCTGCATCCGGGGCCGTGCTGATTGACGGCGGCGCTCCCAACGTGCCAGCTTGATCGTCACCAGCGTGAGCGCCCAGGCCACAAGCGAGAACGCGGCGCCCACTGCGCCCACGTACGCAATGCCAATGCTGCTTACCACGGCGCCGCCCACTGCAGTGCCAAACGAAATGCCGACGTTAAACGCCATGGGCTCAACCGAACTTGCGAGTACCATCGACTTGG
>CAVKNR010000104.1:0-5226 GCA_963657575.1 Sodaliphilus sp. | reverse complement strand
CTAGCAGACCTGGCGAACCTCGATGTGCTTCTTATATTCGTCCACCTTGGCAAAATCGCCCAGACCGGGGCACTCGACCACATTGGCGCCGGTGGCCATCGAAAGACGCAAGGCATCCTCGACGCGCTCGGGAGCGTCGTGCCACACGGACAGGAAGGCAGCGAGCGAGGAATCGCCGGCGCACACCGTCGACAGCAGCTTGACGTCGAAAGTGCGGTTGGCAAACCAGATGTGCTCGCCGTTGGAGAAGTACGCGCCGTCGCCACCGAGGGTCAGCAGCACGTTCTTGGCGCCCTTGGCATGAAGCTCGGCCATCGCGCCCTTGACAGACTCATCGTCGCCACCGCTCACCTTAATGCCAAAGATATCGAGCAGCTCATCGTCATTGGGCTTGATCAGCAGTGGCTCCAGAGCAATGAGGTCTGCCAGCTGATGGCTCGAGATGTCGAGGACGAACTCGGCCCCCTTGGCCTTGACATGGCGCAGGACCTCGGCCAAGAAGCCCTCGGAAGTGTTGGGAGGCAGCGAGCCGCTGATGACCAGGCAGGTCATGTCATCGAGCGAATCGATAAGCTCAAACATCTCCTGCTCGTTGGCCTCGTTGATGGCGGCACCGGCGTTGACCATGTTGTACTCGGTGTCGGGGCCGGCATTGAGGAACACGTTGACGCGCGTGATGCCGTCAGTCCACACGGGCTTGACGGGCACGCCCAGGGCCTCGGCACCCTTAACGATAAACTCACCCGAGAAGCCGGCGAAGAAACCCAGAA
Source organism: Sodaliphilus sp. (assembly GCA_963657575.1). Taxonomy (GTDB): domain Bacteria; phylum Actinomycetota; class Coriobacteriia; order Coriobacteriales; family Coriobacteriaceae; genus Collinsella. Next base: position 4,456 of record CAVKNR010000104.1, on the reverse strand, counting down.
TCGTGGTGTCGACACCATAGTGGTCAAGCGTAAACGAGACGTTGAGGCCCTTGCCGTTGGGCGTGTAGACGGCATTGCGGGTACGCGTGACGGTATTGGCAGCAAGGCCGTCGCAGGCAATGTTGTAGTCAATGGCGGGATTTGCAGTGAGCGTGTAAATCATGAATGTTCCTTTCACGAAGCAACGTGTTAATGAAAGTATATTCCACGCATCGGTAAAAGGCTAGGACAACTCGGTGAACGGTGTGGAAGCGATGAAGTACGGCAGGACATCTCTCCCCTATGACGGAACAAAAAGGCGCCCTGGCCGAAACCGGGGCGCCGCATGCGCACGAATATGTCGCGTTTCGATTACTGACGATCGAGCTTGCGGACAGCAACGCGCTTGCTGTACTCGTCGACGTGACCAAAGTCGCCAATACCGACGGATTCGGCGACGTTGGCGCCGGTGGCCATAGCGAGCTTCATGGCCTCCTCGACGTTGTCGCGATCCCTGTACCACTTGTGCAGGAACGCAGCGAGGGTGCAATCGCCGGCGCAGACGGAAGAAACCAGCTTGATGTTGAACTCACGCTTGGCGTACCAGATGTCCTCGCCGTTGGAGAAGTAAGCGTCGCCGCGGCTACCGCGGGTGAGCAGCACGTTCTGAACGCCAGCGTCGTGAGCCATCTTCATGGCAACGCGAACCTCGTCGTCGGTATCGACCGGCACGCCGAAGATGGCCTTCATCTCGTGATGGTTCGGCTTGATGAGCAGCGGCTTCTTGTGAGCGAGCTCCTTGAGCTTGTCGGAGGACAGGTCCAGGACGACGTCGGCGCCACGAGCCTGAGCGTGCTCCATGACCTGAGCCAGGAAGTCAGGCGTAGCTTTGGGAGGCACGGAGCCGGAGACGATCAGGCACTCGAGATCGCCCGCGGTGTCCAGGATGTTGTAGAGCTCCTCCTGGTGCTGCGGCGTGATCGGAGCACCCGGGTTCAGGATGCCGTACTCGTGCTGGCCATCGTTGACGTAGGTGTTAATGCGCGTGATACCGTCGGTCCAGACCGGGCGGCAGAGGCAACCCAGGTTCATGACCTCCTCGACGATGAACTTGCCCGTGAAGCCAGCGAAGAAGCCGAGCGCGACGGTGTCGACGCCCATCTTCTTAAAGGCGAAGGACACGTCGAGGCCCTTGCCGTTAGCCGTGTAGCTGGCCGAGCCGGTGCGGACGTTCTCGTCGGGCTCGAGCGGAGAGCTCGAAACCGTCATGTCGACAGCCGGGTTAGCGGTTAGCGTGTAGAACATTTACAGTACCCCCTGTATATGTGAGGGCCGCGTGGCCGGCCCATTCCAACCACGCGGTTACCTCTGATACCAAATTAGCGAGCTGCGGACTCGAGCAGTGCCTTGACCTCGGCGGCGGTGTTGCAGGCGAGCGCCTTCTCGGCGAGCTCGTCGCACTCGGCCTTGGTCCACTGGCTGATGGTCTTGCGGGCGCGCAGGATCGACGGAGCGCTCATCGAGAACTCCTCCAGGCCCCAGCTGATCAGCAGCGGCTCGAGCAGCGGATCGGCAGCGGCCTCGCCGCACATACCGACCATGATGCCGGCCTTCACGCCGCTCTCGATGATGTTCTTGAGCGAGCGGAGCACGGCGGGATAGTACACCTGGTACAGGTTGGAGATGGTGTCGTTGCCACGGTCGGCGCACATGGTGTAGCCGATCAGGTCGTTGGTGCCGATGGAGAAGAAGTCGGCGACCTCGGCAAGACGGTCTGCGAGCAGCGAAGCGGCGGGCGTCTCAACCATAATGCCGACCTCGATGTTCTCGTTGAACTTACGACCCTCTTCGGTCAGCTCGGCCTTGCACTGCTCGACGAGCTCCTTGACAGCCAAGACCTCCTCGACGCAGGTGACGAGCGGGATCATGATCTTGACATCACCGAAGGCGCTAGCGCGCAGCAGAGCGCGGAGCTGGACCTTGTACTGGTCGGGATTGGCCAGGCAGTAACGCACGGCGCGGAAGCCCATGAAGGGGTTGTCTTCCTTGACCATGTGCAGATACGGAATCTCCTTGTCGCCACCCACATCGAGCGTGCGGATGATGACCGGAGCACCCTTGAGCGCGCTGGCGACCTTACGGTAGGCGTTGAACTGCTCCTCCTCGGAAGGAAGCTCAGCGGAGTCCATGAACAGGAACTCGGAGCGGAACAGACCGATGGCCTCGGCGTCGTGATCGAGCGCGTTGGGCACGTCATCGGGGTTACCGATGTTGCAGGCGATGATCTTCTTGATGCCATCGGCAGTCACGGACGGCTTGCCACGGAAGGCCTCGAGGGCTGCCTTCTCGGCAGCAAAGGCCTCGGCCTTGGCGGTGTAGGCAGCGAGCGTCTCCTCGTCGGGATCGGCCTCAACGATACCCTTGCCACCGTCGACGACAACGGTCATACCGTTGCGCAGCGCGGTGCAGCTGTTGGAAACCGAAAGGACAGCCGGAATCTCAAGGGCGCGCGCAATGATCGCGGAGTGCGACGTGCGGCCACCGGTCTCGGTGACGATACCGGCAACGTGGGCCTTATCGATCGTGGCGGTCATGGACGGCGTGAGGTCGTGCACGACAACGACGGTGTTCTCGGGCAGGACGGAGAGGTCGACGACCTCCTTGCCCAGCAGCTCGGCCAGAATACCGGTGCGAATGTCGGCGATGTCGGCCGCGCGCAGACGGAACATCTCGTCGTCCATGGACAGGAACATGTTCTCGAACATGGTCGAGGTGTCCATGAGCGCCTGCTCGGCGCAGGTACCGCCGTCAATGGCGGCGTTGATGGCGTCGGTCATGCCCGGGTCCTGAGCCAGGACAATGTGTCCGCTCATGATCTCGGCCTCGGCCTCGCCCACCGTCTCCTTCATGTGGTCGGCCTGAGCCTGGGTCTTCTCGCAGAAGACCGAAAGAGCGGACTGATAGCGCTCCTTCTCTGCTGCCGAATCAGCAACCTCGTGCGGCTCAAACGTCAAGTCGGGATCGACGGCAACCATGACGGTGCCGATACCGATGCCCTCGGAAGCGTTGACTCCCTGATACATTCCCATTCCTCTCTCCGTGTCATGTGATAAAGCGTTTTGCCATATCCATGACAAAAGAGCGCAGCTACCTTACAACAGGTCACTGCGCCCCCAAATATGAACTTAGTTGTTCAACATGCGACCCGTTTGAGTTCTACTCGCCAAGACCGCTCTTGATGAGCTCGATGGCAGCAGCCAGAGCCTCGGCCTCGTCAGCGCCGTCGCACTTGACCTCGACCTCGGTGCCGCAGGGGATACCAGCAGCCATGAGGGCCATCGGGGACTTGCCGTTGACCTCCTTCTCGGGGGTGACGACCGTCACGTCACAGGCGTACTTGCCCATGGTGGAGGCGAACAGACCAGCCGGACGCATGTGCAGACCCTGAGGATTAACGAGGGTAGCCTTCTCAGAAACCATAGTTGACTCCTTTTTTGTGTTTAACCCCTGTCATGTATGTGGCAGGAGTCAGATTCACGACGTTGTTTATATTAACTCACATCAAACGGTTTTTCATTATGTTTCAGACGAATTATTGGACAGATGTGTTTGTCGTCCGCTTGCTCGCCGGGCGGGCACGATTAAGTTTGCTGCTCTACAGTCCTGCGCAAGACGGAAAGCACATTAAGTGCTCTTCGGCTCGTGCGGAACTCGCGATAAATCTCACAGGCCGCGCCCGGCCCCCTGTGGGCGAGCAAGCTGCGGAAACTCGGTCGGTCCAGAGCAATATCGTGCGAACGGAATTCTGGCTAATGATCTGTTCGCGACAAAGACTCGATAGGTAGCCCCCTCTATGCCCTTTTGTAAGTTGCGGTGAAATAGGGACTGAATTTGGGGTTGAATCGTTTAAACAGTCCCTATTTCACCGCAACTTATGGGAGGAATAGAAAAAAGGCGGAGGCCCTGGAGAGGGACTCCACCTTATATACAGGGGGCGATGTTATTCGCGAGCTGGGGGATTAGACCAGGCGGGCGTTGATCGTCTTGGCGATCTCGGCGGCGTCGGTGGAACCCTTGACGGTGGCACGGAAGTCCTCGTCCATGAGCGCCTCAGCGACCTTGGACAGGATCTTGAGGTGCGTAGTGCCGGCCTGAGCACCGGGGATGAGCAGAGCGATGGCCACGTTGACGGGAGCGCCGTCCATGGTGTCCCAACCGGTCACGCCGGACTCGTCCTTGACGACGATGACGGCAGCCTCGGTAATGGCGTCGGACTTGGCATGCGGGATGGCGAAGCCCTCCATCATGCCCGTGGTGCCCTCGGCCTCGCGGGCCAGGAAAGCGTTCATCACGGCGTCGGCGTCGTTTGCGATACCGGCCTTGACGGCCTGGTTGGAAACGAAGCTCATAGCCTCGTCACGAGAAGCGAAGTCCTCGGCGACAAAAACATTCTCGACCTTCACGAAGTCGGCAGCCT
>CAVKNR010000103.1:0-5322 GCA_963657575.1 Sodaliphilus sp. | reverse complement strand
CCTTGCGGGTTCGAATCCCTCCGCTTGCCCACAAGAAAGCGCCCTGGGCCGTTATGGGCTCAGGGCGCTCAATTTTAATGGCTGGGACGGAGGGATTCGAACCCCCAACAGCCGGCACCAAAAACCGGAGTTCTACCGTTGAACTACGTCCCAGTATGGGTGTTGCACAAAAGCAACTCGTCTAGTTTACCTAATCTGCGAGGGCATCGCAAACGCCATCGAGCAGACGTACGGCGAGTGTCTGCGCATCGCTTGCGGTGAAGGTGCCGTTGTAACGCGTCATGCCCGTGAGCTCAATGCGGATGCGTGCCGGCTTTTGCTGCGCGGCAACATTGGCGGTGCGGATGCGCTGGGCCAGGTTGTGGCACTCGGCGAGGGCAATCGTGGCACGCGGTGCGGCGTCGGCGGGCAGCTCGTCGCTTGCGATCTCGAGCACCAGGTCAACGTCGGTTGGGACCTCGGAGTCGCAGAGCATCATGCCGCTGTTGTCGGTCGTTGCCGTGGCGATATTCCACATGCGCGACGCAACACTGCGTGCGATGGGGTCCTCGCCGATAACGGCAATCTGGAAGCGCTCGAGCACGTTGGCGGCGCGAGCAAAACCGATGCGGGACTCGGCTTCGGTGACCGAGGGCTTGCCCTCCCACACATGGTGCAGGCGGTTGATGTAGGCGTAGGTGTCCTGGAAGGCCATGCCGTCGGCAAACAGGCCGACATTTTCCTGGAACTGCTGCAGGGCGGCCTCGGTATGCGGACCAAAGTAGCCGTCGTCTTCGCCACAGGCAAAGCCCAAAACGTTGAGAGCGCGCTGCAGGGCCTGCACATCGGCGCCATGGAAATTGGGCATGCGCAGATAGAGGGTGCGGTCGCCCAGCTTATACGAAGCGTCTACAAGGGCGCTCCAACAGGGGATATCGACGGCATGACCGGCAGCAAGGCCGCTGTCGAGCCTGAAGGTGCTGACGGCCTGCTCGGTGGTGGCTCCAAAGTACTTGTCGGTGACTTCGGCGGCATCAATCGTGTAGCCGAGCTGCAGGAGACGAGACTGCACGTCCTCGACGGCTGCTCCTTGCATGCCCGTTGTAATAGGTTCCATGAACGAACCCCTTTCGGCGTACCATTCGTACTATTTGAGCGTCTGTCGGATAGACAACGCAAAGGGATGCATAAACATGCACTCAACAGTGTAGCAAGTTGTGCCTAAATACGCTGCTGACAGGTTTTATAACCCCCGTTAGTTAAGACGCTCCACAAAGAAATCTGCCATGGAGAGGAACAGCTCGCGTGCGTGCGGATCAAGCTCAACGTTCTCGATGGCCGCTTTGGCCTTAGCGGTCAGGTCGAGCGCGTAAGTGTGGGCGTAATCGATGGAGCCGGTCTCCTGGAAGATCTCCACGGCGCGTGCGAGCTGCGCGGGATCATCGGTGTCCGAGGAAAGAATCGCCTCGACCTCGTCGTGGTGGCGCTCATCAGAGAGGGCGTGTACGGCGACAAGCGTGCGCTTGCCCTCGGTGATGTCGGTGCGGAAGTCCTTGTTGGCGGCTTCCTTAGTGCCGACAAGGTTGAGCAGGTCGTCCTGAATCTGAAAGGCAAGGCCTGTGTGCAGGCCAAAGGCGCGCAGCGCTTCGATTTGCTCATCGCTGCCGCCGCCGATAATGGCTCCGGCGGCAAGCGGCGTGGCTCCGCTGTAAAACGCGGTCTTGTGCGTCGCCATGTCCAGGTAGTCATCAACCGAGATATCAAAGCGCCCGTCACGGACCCAACCCAGGTCGAGTGCTTGACCCTCAATGGTGCGGACGATCATCTCGGTAAGCTCGTGGAGCACGCGCAGCTTCACGTCGGACTCCAGCGTAGGGTCGTCGAGAACCGTCTTGGTGACCATGGTGAGCGCCAGGTCGCCACAATTGATGGCAAGGCCCGTGCCCTCGGTAAGGTGCATGCAGGGCTTGCCTCGACGAAGCTGTCCGTTGTCGGCGATGTCGTCGTGGATCAGCGCGCCCGACTGGAAATGCTCGATGGCTGCCGCGGCGCTGCGGGCGCTCTCAAAGCTACCGCCCACTGCGGTTGCGGCGAGCATGCAGATAAGCGGGCGGTGGCGCTTGCCGGCGTTGGCCGTAAAAGCCGAGAGCGGCGCATACAGGTAGCGCTCGATATCGGCAGAGGTCGCCTGTCCGTCAAAGAACGTGGCCAGATAGTCGTTAATCTGGTCAAAGTGCTGGGCTAAAAAGCTGGTAAACGGACTGGACACGGGTTCTCGCATTCTTTCTGAGGTTGCATTGATGCAATATGCAGACAACATATTGCCACATCAGGGCGTTTGGCGCGGCAGTTTTGGCGATTTAGGACAACGGGCGTGCGTTTGATGGAGTGTGCCTAAATCAGCCTAAAATGCTCGAGCGCCGCAACGACACCGTCGTGATCGACGGTGTCGGTCACGTAATCGGCCTTATCCTTGAGATAGTCCGGCGCATTGCCCATGGCGATACCGACATCGACGGCGTTCATCAGCGAGACGTCATTGCTGGCGTCGCCAATGCCGTATACGGTTCCGTGGTGGGGGTCGAGGGCGTCGAGTACAGACTGGATGCCCCCGCGCTTCGTGCATTCGCGGGGCGAGATTTCGGTTACCTCGAGTTCGAGCTCGTTAAAGCACAGCAGCGGCTCAAGTGCCTTATCTTGAGCGATGTGGTTGGCGAGCGATGTAGACATCAAGATCTTGTAGACACTGTAATGTTGCAGCTGCGTGACTGCGTCGCCCAGGGTGCGCGCGTATCCGGGAGCATCGGGCGCATCGGCACTCATGCGCACGACGCCGTTGAGGCCCTCAAAGCGGATGACCTCGCCCGATTGCTCAAGGTAGGGGGCAAGACGCTGCAGCATGCTGGGCGTCATCGACAGATCGCGAATTGCGTGTCCGTTGATCTCGGCGTAACCGCCCGCAAGACAGACGATGCCGGTCCAAGGCAGCTCAAGAAGTTTGGGGTGGATGCAGCTGAGGGTACGTCCCGTGCAGATAAAGGCCATGTTGCCGTTGGCGACAAACTCGCGGATTGCCTGCGAAACAGCCTCGTTGGGATAGGGGGAGAGGTCCCGCTCGTCTTCGGGAAGGTCTTGGGCGAGCCTGGGGTCTTGCCAGGCGAGCGTTCCGTCGATATCGAAGAAGCAAATATCGCCGCGCTTATGGGCTGCGCTGGCGGCAGGGGAGGCCGAGGTGGTGGGCACAAATTCCGGCTCGAGGCCCATGATCTGGTCAAAATGCTCTTTAACGCGGGGAACGGAGATGCCGATGACCACCTGGGCGGTCTTGCCCGTAATGATGAGGCCCTTGGCGCCCACCGCGACAAACGACGCGTTATCTGCAACGATGGAAGGGTCTGCGACCTCGACGCGCAGGCGCGTGGCGCAGTTGGTTGCGCCCACGATATTGCCAACGCCACCTAAAAGCTGAATTACCCGCTCAGCGAGGACGTGATCTTGATCGGATCGACTATCGACCTCGTCGTTGGGAGATTGCTCTTTGGCAAAGCCGCTTTCCGTTAAACGATCGATTGCCGCGCGATTGGCGACATGATCCTCGCGGCCCGGCGTCTTAAGGTCATAGACCAAGATGAGTGCTCGAAAACTAACAAAAAAGATGAGGCTAAAGGCAAGGCCGATACCGAGCGCCAAAAGATAGGCACCGGCATGCGTGCGCATGAGCGGAATAAAGTTGAAGGCTGCCATCTCCATGAGGCCGCCCGAGAAGATGCCGACGATGCCAAAGAGATTCATGGTTGTGGCAAGGCAAGACGATAAGACGGCGTAGAGCAAAAAGAGCCCGGGGTGGGTGAACATAAAGAGAAACTCGAGTGGCTCGGTAACGCCGCAAACCACCGAGGCGATGATGGCGGGAGCAAGGATGACCCTGAGGCCGGCGCGGCGCTCGGGTTTTGCGGTGGAGTAGAACGCAGCTGCGATGGCAGGAAGGCCAAAGAGCTTGACCCAGCCGGTGGCGGTAAAACCGGCCCACGGCGCAAGTTCATTAAGGGGGCGCGTGCTATGGGAGAGGATGGGGAGCAAACTGCTCCACGTGGCGTAGATGCCGTCGTTAATGACCAGGTTGTCGTAGTAGATCGGCATGTAGAGCAGGTGGTGCAGGCCAAAGGGCTCGAGTGCTCGTTCTAAAAAGACAAAGATGCCCACGCCAAAGGGACCGACGCCTGCAAGCGCGTGACGCAGCGTATCGGTTACATCGTATACGTAGGGCACGATGGCGGCCGAGATAGCAGCAAGGGCAAACACGGCAAAAAAGCTGATGAGGTAGACCAGCGAGGAGCCCGAGAAGGTGCCGAGCCAATCGGGAACCTTGGCATCGTAGAAGCGGTCATGGATGGCGACGACGGTTGCCGATACCGCCAGCGGGCCGATAATGCCGGTGTCGAGCGTCTTGATGCCGTCGATGATGGTGATGCCGCTAGCGGAGGTCAAAGACGACGGGTACTTAAGTCCAAGATTGTCTCCGCTCAGCTTAATGATCTCGCTCAAAAAGAAGCAGTAGGCAAAATAGGCGACGAGAGCCTCGAGGCAGCAACGAGCCGGTTGTTTTTGGGCAAGACCGATGGGCAGCGCTACGGCAAAAAGGAGCGGGAGGCGTTTAAAGACCGTCCACGAGCCGCGCTGGATGATGGTCCAAAAAGCGTACCAAGGGGTTCCGTATACGGCGAGATCGCCGACGATGTCCGCAGTCGTTGCGAGAGCGGAGACGCCGACCATGAGGCCTGATATAGAAAACAGCATGGCGGGCGCGAACATTGCCCCGCCAAAGCGTTGGATTTTTTGCAGCATGTTCTGCCTTCCGAATATCGAGGCGCGTTGCGCGTGGGGAAACGTTTAAACAATGGATTCATTGTAGAGGACCAGACGATTGTCGTACCGGCAGTTTTGAGCGAAACCGATTTGGGCATGACAGAAACCGTCAACGGTTAAATCCTGTCGCTTTACCGATATTCGGTTTAAACAACTTTAAGAAATGCTATCGTGCCTAGCCGGAAATGAATAATGTAGAGGTGAAACAATGCCAAAAGCGATATACGAAGGAATCTACCGAGAAATACGCTCGCGCATCATTAATGGGACCTATGCGTTTCAGGAGATGCTGCCAACCGAAGCCGAGCTGACCGCGGAGTTCGGATGCACTCGCAATACCGTCCGTCGCGCCTTGGGTATGCTGGCCGACGGGATGTTTGTGCAGCCCATACACGGCAAGGGCGTGCGCGTTATTTGGCTTAAGGGCGAAACCGACATGTTGGGCGCACTCGAAGAGGTTGAGTCGTTTGGCGAGTT
>CAVKNR010000102.1:0-5323 GCA_963657575.1 Sodaliphilus sp. | reverse complement strand
TACATCGCGCCGGGCTTACGGTGACGCTTGCGCTGACCGCTGGGCAGCTGCCCCAAATCGCGGCGCGCCGTCGGACGCGCACCCGAACGCCCGTTTAAGTTGGATCCGTTTTGGCGCATATGCCCTCCCCCATAAACACAGCAAGCCGGAGCAACAGGTCTCCGGCTTGCCTCCCATCGTTTGGTACGTCGCTATTTTGTAGCTTTTGACGAGCCTCCGCTCGCCTTTTGGTATTCGTCCTTAAAGGCCTTGAACATGCCGCGCGTCTTGCCGAGCTGCTTGCCCAGTGCGCGACTGCCCTTGTCCACGGCAACCGATCCCTTGTCGTCGAGCACCTTGGCGCCCTTCTTGACCTTGTCGCCCACCACGACGCTGGCCTCGGCGGCCTTGGCAGCCGCACCGCCCGAATACCCGAGCGACTTGACCTCGTCCGAAACGATCATTGCGCCGTCCGCATAACCGCGCAGCATCGTCGGCGGCACCTGCGTGTCACCGACCAAAACACTCGAAGCAGCACCGGCGGTCACATAGAATGCCTGCACGATGCCCGAACGCGGCTTGAACTCCACATCCGAGCAATAGCCCACGACGTCGCCCGATTCCGTGCGCACGTCCATACCGACCCAGATGATGCAATCGTCCAGGTTGATGTCGAGGCGCTTAGCGGCGGCGGCATCGTACGTGTCCTTGACGTCATCGACCGCAATGGCGCCCTCGTAGACACCAATGGCGTCGAGCGCTACGAATCGATCGGGGCGCTCGATCATGCCCGCGATATCGGACTGGCGGACCATAAAGCCGACCACGCGCGTACCGCCCGGGGTAAAGACCGGAAAGTGAATCTTTCCGAGCTTTTTAGGGCTGCGCGGCGTGCCGTCCTTTTTGGTGCGCTTGTCCTCGGTGGGCTTGCGATAGATCTTGGCGCCGACAAAATCCCCGGCGCGCATTATGCCTCGGTCGAGGGCTCCGCAGCCTCGGTATCAGCCTCGACGGCGTTTTCGACCACGACGTCGGCGGCAGGCGTCACGTTGCCGCCCGAAATGGCGTCGTTGAGCTGCTCGCGCAGCTGGTCCATGCGCTCGCGGGCCAGGTCGACCTTGGCGCGCAGGTCGTCGGTCTTGGCGTCGACCATCGGGCCAAAGTCATTCACCGCAGCACGAGCCTCCTCGGCGCCGTGCTCGTAGGTGTCGCGCATATTGTCCCAGGCGTCGTTGGCGATATCGGCAGCCATGGCGCGGGTCTCGGCGCCCGAGCGCGGGGCCAGAGCAACGCCGACAATAGCGCCGGCAGCGGCACCAAAAAGTGCGCCGGAGACAAAGCTGAAAGTCTTACCCATGATCATTCCTCTCCTGCGGGCACGTCGGTGCCCACCGTTTGAATGCTGTCCATTATACCCGCAGCGCATCACTTGCCGCTCCGCTCATCTGCGTACGGCAAAGGCGCAGGTACGTGATGGTGATAAACGCGTAGGCCTACTCCTGGGGCATAGCCGGCATGGCCGCCGTGGCACCCGGGTCCTCGCCGGCACCGTCCACGAGCGGCAGGCTGCCCTCATGCGCAGGTCCTGCCGGAACCGTCGCCGCACCGCCAAAGACGGCAGCGGAAGCCTCGTGGTTCTCGGCAACCGCGCCCTCGGTATCAATCGCCACCTGGGGCTCGTCGTCAAAGTTGGGGACACCCTGGGGCTCGGTGGGAACGGGCTCGGCGGTCGCATCGGCAACGGGCTCGGCGTCGGCCGGCACATCGCCCTCGTCAGCGCCCTCGCCCTCGGCAGCATCTTCGCCGTTCGCAGCGGCGACGGCCTCGTGAGGATCCTTGCCCTCGGCCTCGGCGCGCATGCCCAGCACCAGGTTGCGCAGGCCCGCGACCGTGCCTTCCACGTCGGGGGCAGGCTGGTCGGCGTGCAGGTACGCCCAGTCCATCATAAAGGTGGCCGAAGACAGCGCACCGATGGCCAGCGCGTCGTCGGGGCACGAAAGCTCAACCTCAAAGACGCGCTCGTCGTGCTCACTTACGCGCGTGCGGCCGCACGAGATGCTACCGGCAAGACCGGTCTCGTTCATGAGCTCGACCGTCACGTGCTCCAGCAGATGGCAAAGCTCGGTCTGGCCCATGCAGTCCTGGAACTCGCGACCGGAATCACCCAGGCACAGGTGCTTGGCAATCGCCGGCACCAGGTAATACACGCGCGCCGTGGCCTCGATATCCTCCGAGGTCATGAGCGGCATGCCAGGGTTCACCAGCACATGCGCGCAGATCTTGTCCTCGCTGACGGTGACCTTAAGGATGTTGAACAGGCCTGCCATAACTCTCCCCTACTCTTCCTTGTCCTACTCGTCGCCGTCGTGCGGATTCGCGGAACCCGCACCCGACGCCGCCGGCTTCTCTGCCGAAGACTCGGAATCCTTCTTATCGGTTTCGGCCGGAGCGATCACGCGAATGAGCGAGATGCGCTGGCCACGCATCGACTGCACTTTAAACTTGTACCCCGCGACCTCAAACACCTCTCCGATGTCGGGTACCGAGTCGCAAAGCTCCAAAATCCAGCCAGCGATGGTCTCATAATCATCGCTTTCCTCGAGCGGCCAACCAAGCTCAATCGCGTCATCGCACGAAAAACGCCCATCAACGAGCCACTCGCGGCGCGAAAGGCGCGTGAGATACTTGTTGTCGGGGTCGAACTCGTCCTCGATCTCGCCGACGATCTCCTCGACGATGTCCTCGATGGTGATGATGCCGGCCGTGCCGCCGTACTCGTCCACGACCACCACGATCTGGTCGTGCGAGGTCTGCATCTCGGACAGCAACGGCAGGATGTCCTTGGTGTCGGGCACAAAGGTGGCGTCGCGCAAAAAGCCGGCGATGAGCTGGTCACCCTTGCCGTCGAGCGCGGGCTGAATCAGGTCCTTGATGTGCGCGATGCCGGCGACGTTGTCGGGATCCTCGTGATAGACGGGGATGCGGCTAAAGCCGGTCTGGCGCATGGTGGACAGCACGTCGGCGACCGTCTCGTCGTCCTCGCACATGGTGGTGTCCACGCGCGGCACCATGACCTCGCGGGCAACGGTGTCGCCCAGGTCGAAGATCTCGTGGATCATGCGCTTTTCCTCGTCGAGCAGGTCGTCCTGCTCCGAGACCATGTACTTGATCTCTTCTTCCGAGACGTTCTGGCGGTCGTCGGCACTCTTGATGCGCAGGATGCGGGCCAGGCCATCGGAGCAAGCGCCAGTCAGCCACACGAGCGGGCGGGCAATCTTCTGGAACACGGAAAGCGGGCCCACGACCTGCTTGGACACGCCCTCGGCATTGGCCAGGCCGATGCGCTTGGGGACGAGCTCGCCGATCACGATGGACACGAAGGCGACCGCGACGGTGATGATGACCGGCGCCAGGCCGCGTGCGATGGCGGAGAGCGGCGCGATGCCAAAGCTCATGAGCCACGTGGCGAGCGGGTCGGACAGACTCGTCGAGGCGACGGCGGACGAGGCGAAGCCCACGAGCGTGATGGCGACCTGGATGGTGGCGAGCAGCTGGTCGGAGTCGGCAGCCAGCTTAATGGCACGCTCGGCGCGCTTGTCGCCTTCCTCGGCCTCGTGCTCCAGCACGGCGCGCTTGGCCGTGGTGAGCGCCATCTCGGACATAGAGAAGTAGCCGTTGATGAGGGTCAAAACGAGGGTGGTGATAAGGGAGATGGTTATGTCCATCGGGAGTTTCTCGAACCTCCAAGATTCGGGACGTCGGATTAAAACGTTGGTGGCGGATACGGCAATTGCACTGGCGACCGAGCGGGGGCACGGGCGCTGGCGTGGTCGCTAGATTACGAAGAGGATCACCGCCATGAACTGGAAGATGCTGCCGGCGAGCACCCACAGGTGAAACACGCTGTGAAGATAGCGCACGTTTTTGGCGATATAGAACGGCACGCCCGCGGTGTAGCACACGCCGCCGACGGCGAGCAGGGCAAGTGCCACGGGGTTGAGCAGCGCCACAAGTTCGGGCAGCTTAAAGACAACGAGCCAGCCCATCAGCAGGTAGACCAGGCCGCTTACCCAGTGCGGCTGGCGCTCGCGTAGGAAGCACTCGAGGGCGATGCCGATGATGGCGATGGCCCATACGGCAAAGAACAGCACGGCGCCGCCGTCGTTTGCCAGTGTGATGAGGCAAAACGGCGTATAGCTGCCCGCAATGAGCAGGTAGATGCAACTGTGATCAATAATGCGGAACACGCGCTTGGCGCGCGCGGGCTGAATCGCGTGGTAGAGCGTGGAGGCTAGGTATTCGAGGATAATGCTAACGCCATAGACAATCGCCGCGGCCATGTGGGCCGGACCTCCGCCGCGCAGGGCGGCGAATACGATCAGGAGCACCAGGCCCGCGATACCCAGCAGGCAGCCGACACCATGGGTGACGGAGTTCATGATCTCCTCGCCCACCGTGTAGTGTGGAACGGCCGCGGTCTTGGGTCGCGGCTTAGAACTGTCGCTCGAATCGGACATGCCGGTTACATCCTCCAACGTAAAGAGTTCTCAACACTATATCAAAGCGTCTAGGTACGTGCGAAATTTGCACCATACGTGACCCTTTGTTTACCCATTCTTTGCCTGTTGACGCATCAACGGCGAACGTCCATAATGCGCTTGCATTAAATGTTGATGTATTAACATCTTATAGGAGAATACCGCATGGCTCAAAACGCACGTTCCCATCGAAAGCTCAAGATAGCCGGCATCGTTGCACTGGTGGTTGTCGTTGCGCTGCTCGGATTTGCCGGCAACTTTCTGTTTGACTTCGCGCTGAATCCCCGCGCGCCATACACCATGAAGATGATGCAGGATAGCAAGAACGACAAAGAAGGTGAGCAGCCGGATGCCGAGGATACCGAGGCGCGGGCATGGTTTAAAGAGAACCGCGAGAGCAGGAGCCTCACCGCGGACGACGGGACCGAGCTTGCCGCCTGGTATTTTGCTGCGTCGGAGAGCACGCACGACTACGCCGTCTGCCTGCATGGATATACCAACGAGCCCATCGGTATGGCCCGATACGTCAAGCGATTCCACGACCGCGGCATGAACGTACTCGCGCCCGCCGCGCGCGCCCACGAGCGCTCCGGCGGCGACTATATCGGCATGGGCTGGCCCGAGCGGCTCGATGTCGTCGCATGGATCGAGCAAATCGTTCAGGCTGACCCCGAGGCACGCATCCTGGTCTTTGGCGAGTCGATGGGTGCAGCAACCGCCATGAACGTCGCGGGGGAATCTCTGCCCGCAAACGTGAAATGCATTATCGAGGACTGCGGTTATACGAGTGTTTGGGACGAGTTTTC
>CAVKNR010000101.1:0-5345 GCA_963657575.1 Sodaliphilus sp. | reverse complement strand
GCTACACGCGCGTCGCATCCTTGGGGCTCATGGTCATGCTCTGGAAGCGGTTCTCCATGTAGTCGTTATCGAAGTACTTGCCGTAGAACTGCGCGACGGGAATATCCGGCTCCGTGCCGTTGACGCGCTGGTACCAGTAGTCGAGCGACTGTAGCGTCATGACGCCGTCGACCAGCATAATGACGGTAAAGATGACGGTAGCCGAGTAGCGGCTCTTCCACGGAATCATGTTGATGAGCTTGAGCAGCCTCGGCAGCAGCAGCTTGATCCAGATAAGGCCACCCAGGCCCCACAGGCAGGCAAAGCCCGTGCAGGTGCGTCCGCCCGTAAGGACGGCGAGTGGGTCGGGCATGCCGAACAGCTTCATGTGCGAGTAGCTCCACGAGACCACGCCAAATGAGGTCTGCATAAACCAGCCCACGAACACCTCAAAGCTCGCGCCGAGCACAGCGCTCACCAGGAAAATGATGATGGGGTTCTTTTTATAGAAGCGGTTGAGCACCATGGTCATGAGCACCGCGCCAAAGCCATAGATGGGGCTGAAAGGACCAAACAGCATGCCGGCGCGGTCCTGGTAGACGCCTGGGTCGTCGACCGTCATATGCCAGATGTCCTCGGCGATCAGGCCGAGCACGCAGCAGACGAGGAATACCCAGAACAGGTTGAAGTAGTTGAGTTTGATGTAGCCTTCGCCGGTCTCATCGCGGCCGAGCATGCCCTCGGCGGCGGCGTCGCGGTCGAGCATCTCCTGCAGGCGGCGCTGCAGTTCGCGCTCCTGACGAAGCGTGGGGTCGACGGTGGCTGAAAGCGCGATGAGGATGCCGAGCTGAATAGCGGGACGAAGCAAGAAAAGCCCGATACCCTGGAGCATCACGTCGACCAAAAGCTCGATGACGGTAAATGCGATAAGGATATAGGACAGGCGCGCGGCGTTGCGGCGCTGGTTCTTGATGAGGTCCAGGCCAAAGATGATCAGGATGACGGCACTTGCCGCAGAGAGCATGATGCCGGCGACGATAAGGCCGACTGCGACGAGCGTGTTGTCGCCGAGCTTGGCGGCGGCGTTGCCGTTAATGAGCGCGGTGATGACCTGCCACATAAAGGCGGCGACCGACGGGAGCGTGCCCACGCCGGACAGGATGCACAGGACGGCGTACACCTTAATGATGAGCGGGATCTTCTTGACCTCCGTGGCGCTGGGGACGCTGGGGTCGAGTTCGTTTCGATCCATACAGAACCTTTCTCGCTTTGTTGTAGGTTATAAGGATACGCCGCCGACCTGCCAAAAGACAGGACGAACGTCCCAATTGCAACTTTGTAATCCCCAACGGTGGACGCGGCGGCCATCTGGGGGCGCGGGCGCTGGCACTGGACAGACCGATAAAATGTTTGGCCGCAAAACGGATTATTAGCTCGGTGGGCTTTTAAAAAGCGCTGCTCATGCGCTGGGGAGCGCGTCGCACCGTGCGTATAATAAGGCGGGTAACGCCAAAATACGAGGCTCTGAGGGGATGCCATGTCTCAAGAAACCATCCGCGCGGCCGAGCGTGCCGCGGGACAGGTGAACGCCATGTCGACGTATGATCCGGACTCCGACCAGCTGCATGAGGAATGCGGCGTTTTTGGTGTCTGGGCGCCCGATCGCGACGTGGCTCGACTGACGTACTTTGGCCTGCGTGCACTGCAGCACCGTGGCCAAGAATCGGCGGGAATCGCTGTTGGTGACGGCGGTACGGTTATGGTCCGCAAGGATCTGGGTCTGCTCGACCGCGTGTTCTCCAATGCCGACTTGTCGACGCTCTCCGGTCAGTTGGCCGTGGGTCATGTGCGCTACGGCACCGCCGGCGCCAAGAGCTGGGAGGCTTCTCAGCCGCACCTCTCTACCATCAATAGCGTCATTATCGCGCTTGCGCACAACGGCACTCTCGTCAACACCGATGAGCTGCGCCGCCAGCTGATCGAGCTGGGCGTGCCGTTCCTCTCCAACTCGGATTCCGAGGTCGCGACCAAACTCATCGGCTACTTTACTCAGCGTACAGGCCACCTGCGCGAGGGCATTCGCAAGACCATGGAGCTCGTGCGCGGCGGCTACGCCATGACGCTCATCAACGAGCAGGCGCTCTACGCATTCCGCGATCCGCACGGCATTCGCCCGCTCGTGCTGGGCAAGCTGGTGGACGAGGGCCTGGACCAGGCCGATGCCGCATCCGTTTCGCAGCTGCCGTCGCAGGACGGCGCCGCGACGGTCGACGCCACCACCCATGTCACCCGCGCCGGCGGCTGGGTCGTCGCCTCCGAGACTTGTGCGCTCGACATTGTGGGCGCC
The DNA here is from genome assembly GCA_963657575.1 of Sodaliphilus sp. Classification (GTDB taxonomy): domain Bacteria; phylum Actinomycetota; class Coriobacteriia; order Coriobacteriales; family Coriobacteriaceae; genus Collinsella. The sequence continues at coordinate 3,019 of CAVKNR010000101.1, read as the reverse complement.
GAGTACGTCCGCGACGTCCGTCCCGGTGAGATTTTGCGCATCAGCGCCGAGGGCCTTGTGTCCGAGCAGGGCGTGCCTGCCGCCGAAGAGCCTGCTAACTGCATCTTTGAGCAGGTCTACTTCGCCCGTCCCGACTCCATCATGAACGGCAAGAGCGTTTACGCCTGCCGTTACGACATGGGTCGTCAGCTGGCACATGAGGAGCCCGTCGAGGCCGACCTGGTCATCGGCGTGCCCGACTCCGGCCTGCCGCCCGCGGAGGGGTATTCGCACGAGAGCGGTATTCCCTTTGGCGAGGGTCTTATCAAGAACCGCTATGTGGGCCGTACGTTTATCGAGCCTACGCAGGAGCTGCGTGCCATGGGCGTGCGTATGAAGCTCAACCCGCTGCGTGACAACATCGAGGGCAAGCGCCTGGTCGTCATCGACGACTCCATCGTCCGCGGCACCACCATGGTGCAGCTCGTCAAGATGCTGCGCAACGCCGGTGCCAAGGAGATTCATATCCGCATCAACTCGCCCGAGGTCATCTGGCCGTGTTTCTACGGTATCGATACCGACGTGCAGTCGCAGCTTATCAGCGCCAACAAGACGGTCGACGAGATTTGCGAGTACATTGGCGCCGATTCGCTGGCCTTCCTTTCGGTCGAGGGCCTGCTGAAGGTCATGCCCAAGGGCGGTTACTGCGATGCGTGCTTTACCGGACGCTACCCCGTAGCGATTCCCGAGAGCTTTGGCCGCGACAAGTTCATGGAGGGCTTTAAGCCCCGCAACCTGGACAAGCCGTTGCACTTTGACGACGACGCCGTGGTCGAGAAATACGACGACCGCAGCTGGGAAGAGGAGCACGGCGAGGCCTAAAACCTGCCATTTATGGACAGGTTTATTTTGGCAGGTTTTATCTGCTGTTTTGTTGATATGACGGCGCGTGCCGTTATGGCGTGCGCCGAAATGAACGCAACTATGAGCACCGTTTGGCGCCTGTGCGGCAAACGGTAGTGGGAGAGGAAGGCTCAGATGAGCGACAGCAAGCATGTGACGTACGAGGACGCCGGCGTCGATACCGCCGAGGGCGGCCGCGCCGTCGACGCTATTAAGCAGATGGTCAAGGACACCAACCGCCCCGAGGTTATCGGCGGCATCGGTGGCTTTGGTGGCCTGTTCTCGGCCGCCGCGCTTAAGGATATGGAAGACCCGATTCTGATCAGCGGCACCGACGGCGTGGGCACCAAGCTCGTGCTCGCCCAGATCATGGACCGTCACGAGACGGTGGGCCAGGACCTGGTCGCCATGTGCGTCAATGACATTTTGGCTTCGGGCGCCGAGCCGCTGTTCTTCCTGGACTACGTTGCCATCGGTCACATTGAGGCCGAGCACATGGCAAAGATCATCAAGGGCGTGGCCGACGGCTGCAAGCTCGCGGGTTGCGCGCTCGTGGGCGGCGAGATGGCCGAGCACCCGGGCGTTATGGCTCCGGCCGACTACGACCTCGCCGGCTTTACCGTGGGCGTCGTCGACCGTCCCAAGATGCTTGACCCCGCGAACGTTCGCCCCGGCGATGTGATCCTGGGTCTGCCCTCCACCGGCGTGCACTCCAACGGCTACTCACTCGTTCGCAAGGTCATCGGCGTCGACGGCATCAAGCCGGGCACGCCCGAGGCCGCCGCTAAGGCCGAGGAGCTGAGCCGTCCGCTCGAGGAGCTCGGCGGTGCTTCGCTGGCCGACTCTCTGCTGGCTCCCACGCGCATTTATGTGAAGCCGATTCTGGAGTTGCTCCACAGTGGCGCCAACGTTCATGCCATCGCACACATCACCGGCGGCGGCATTACCGAGAACCTCAACCGCGCGCTCGCCGACGACGTCGATGCCGTGGTCACCCGCAACGGCGCCGAGATGGGCTGGGACGTTCCGCCCGTCATCACCTACGTGTCGCGTCAGGCCGAGCTCGCGCCCAACGAGGCATGCAAGACCTTCAACATGGGCGTCGGCCTGTGCCTGATCGTTGCCCCCGAGGACGAGGCCGCCGTGACCGAGGCACTGGTCGCGCTGGGCGAGAAGCCGTTCCGCGTGGGCGAGTGCGTCGAGGGTTCCGGTAAGGTCGTGTACTCCGATGAGCGCTAACGAGCAGATGGCTGCCGTCGAGGGCCTGGGCTTTGTGCCCTACACCCGTCCGACCGGCACCGATACGGCCGAGCCGCTCAAGATCGGTGTGCTCATCAGCGGTTCGGGTACCAACCTGCAGGCGCTGATCGATCTGATCGCTGTCGGCAAGCTCAATGCTTCGATTGAGCTTGTGATGTCGAGCCGTCCTTCGGCCAAGGGTCTGCAGCGTGCAGAGCGCGCGGGCATCCAGACGCTCACGCTGTCCAAGGATGTCTACGCCGACCCCATCGTCGCTGACGAGATCATCGCGCACGAGCTGCTCGAGCGCGGCTGCGAGTATGTGGTCATGGCTGGCTACATGCGCATGGTGCATACGCCGCTGCTGGCGGCGTTCCCCAATCGCGTGGTCAATTTGCATCCGGCGCTGCTGCCGAGCTTTACCGGTGCGCATGCGATTGACGATGCCTTTGCGCGCGGTGTCAAGGTGACTGGCGTGACCGTGCATTTTGCCAACGGGATCTACGACAACGGCCCCATCATCGCCCAGCGCGCGCTGGCTGTTGAGGAGGGCTGGGACGTCGATACGCTCGAGGAGCACATCCACGCGATTGAGCACGTGCTGTATCCCGAGGTCGTGCAGATGCTCGCCGACGGTCGCGTCCACGTGCTGGAGAGCGGCAAGGTCGCAATTGACGCGCCTCGCGGCTAGCGGTGCACAGTACAATTTAGCCGAGTAGTCAGGGTGGTCATTGGCGCCAAGGCGCGCGTGGCCACCTTTTGTTTTGGGTAGTCATCGGGAACGGTCTTTAACGACTGGTCATTCAAGAACGTCGCAGGTGACTAGATGAGAGAGGTGAGCGCATGGCGGATAACGAAGCGCTGTTTACGCCTGAGCTGGTGTTTTTTGATTGGGAGT
>CAVKNR010000100.1:0-5347 GCA_963657575.1 Sodaliphilus sp. | reverse complement strand
GGGGGCGGTTTTTATATGCCCGCAATCGGCTGGTGCGTTGGGGTCAGGTTGCTTTGTACCAAAAGATGGAGCTGCGGTGGCAATGTGTCCGCTTGGGCGGGTAGGATGGATGCATTGATTATTGCGAACAGTTTGAGCGGAGGACCATGCCTGTTCGAATCTATACCACCAATGCCGGCACGGATTTGAGCGATGCCGAGTCGGCGCTGCTTGCCGACCTTATTGCCCGTTACGGGCGTGCCGTGTTGCTGGCACCAACGTTTGCCGAGCTCGACCTGTGCCGTCATGATGCGGCGGAAGCCGGCGTTTCGCTGGGTATCGACTACAAGACGCCTACATCGTGGCTTCGCTCGCTTTGGGAGCTTTTGGGCGACGGGCGCGGTTTCGTCGACAACCTGCAGCGCCAGATGCTGTTCTCGGACATGGTCACGCGTCTCGACGATGCCGACCTGCAGCCGCTTTCGCGCAGTCAGGGCACGGTGCGCATGCTTGCGCGTATGGCCCGCGATGTGTTGCCTGGCGTGGCGGGGACGACGGCAGAGCGATGCCGTGGCAACAACTGCCAGCCTGAGCCAAAAAGCGATGCCGAGGCTCGTGTGTTCGAGCTTTTGCGTGCCTACGCGGGCGGTTTGGACCGTCGAGATATGGTCGAGCCCTGCGAGGCAGCTGACATTATGACCAGTGTCCTGGCCGATAGCCTGCCGGCGTGCACTCGCGCCGTATGCGTGCGCGGTATCACGTCGTTTGCGCACGGTCTGCTCGAGCTGCTGTCTGCCGTGGCGAACAATGGGGGAGAGGTCGTCGTGCTGCTTGCCCGCGAGCAGGCGGCGATGCGCGAGGAGCTTGCCGCGGCATTTGATGCCCGCGGTGTGCTGTTTGAGATCGCGCCGCTGGGGAAGAACGCCGTCGCGTCTGATGTCGCTTACGGGACCGCCGCTCAGCCTGCCTTTATTGAGGTCGCTGGCCCCCATGCCCGTGCTCATGCTTATGCGGACGCAATTGATGATCTGGTAAAAACGTGCCGGGGTTCCGAGGTCGACGGCGCCTCTGCCGACCCCGTGCGTGTGCTTGCCGTTTCTGCCCGGGCGCCCCAGCTGTTCGGTGAGCTCGCCTCTCGTCTGGCGGCTCGTCATATCGCTGCCGAGACAACTGAGTTCACGGCGTTTTCTCAATCCATTGCGGGCAGGCAGTTTGCGGCGCTTGCCGGCCTGATCGAGCGCATGAAGGCCGCCGATGAGGGCATGGCGTCAAAGACCGAGTGGTGGCCCGCGCCGGAGCTTACCGACTGGATCTACAGTCCGCTTTCGGGTGCCGACGCCGCGAGCGCCCGCGGCTTCGACAAGAACATACGCCTGTCGCGCAACAAGACCACTGCGGGCGTTAAGAGCCTGCTGCAGAGCGTCCAGGGTCAGGTGAGGGGCGCGCGCAAGGCGGCGAGCGACGAAAACTGGTTTAAGAACGTGCCGTGTGTGGTCTCGGACGTGTTCCAGGCGCTGTGGCGCGACAAACCCGTGACGGCGCTCAAGGCCATGCTCGCCGTTGCCGAGGCGCTGCCCGATCGCGCTCTAGGCGGCCTTGACGGCCAGGCCCGTCGCCAGGCAGAGACGGCTTTGCTGCGCCATGCCATCGACATCCTTATGAACGATGCTCGCGCATTCGACGTGTCGCAGGCCGCGACCGTGCCGGTTCTCGACGGCGTTCGAACCAAGGTGGACAAGCGCAGTACCGCTTACGATTACGCGACCTACGAGGTCGATCGCACGCCACGGGCACAAGTGCGCTTCGTGTCGCTTGCCGATGCGTCGGTTTTGCGTCCTGGCGGCTACGATGCCGCGCTGTTTGCCGATGTCGACCTGGACAGCTATCCGCTTTCGCACGAAGAGGGCCCGCTTGCCACATTGACGGCCGAGCTGCGCCGCGACGGCGTGTCTTTGGAGCCCGCCGCCCTGCTGCGCGTGCGCTTTGGCCGTGCGATGCAGGCGGCGAGCGGTCCGGTCGCGCTCGCCCGCGTGACGCACGATCGCCAGGCGCGCGAGTGCTACCCGGCAGCCGTATGGACCGAGCTGCGGGCACATGCCGAGGCCGCTGGCGCTGCCAAGCCCACGTGCGTGGGCGAGGGCGATATCATCGCCGACTTTGATTCCGCGGCGGGTGAAGGCCTCAAGCGCGAGCGCGTGACCTGTGAAGCCCCTCAGCATCTGAGTGCCGAGGCCGTGCCGTATTTGGTCCTGCGCCGTCGCGATGGCGAGGGCGAGGATGCGCCGCTGGTGCCGCGCTTGACGTCTGCCTCGCAGATCGAGGCCTATTCGACCTGTCCGCTATGCTGGTTCGTCTCGTATCGCGTCAAGCCCCAGTCGATCGACGCTGGCTTTGGCAACATGGAGAAGGGCAACTTTGTCCACGACGTGCTGGAGCATCTGCATGCCCGTCTGCCCCAAGAAGGCATGGAGCGCGTGACGCCCGAGAATCTGCCGCGTGCACAGGAGCTGCTGCACGAGGTCTTTGACGAGACGTTGGCCGAGCACGCCGGCAAGCGCGGCACGGAGGGCCCGCTGGTGCCGCTCTCTGCGGTGGAGGAGCGCCAGGTGGCCGAGATCTTGCCGCAGCTGGAGGGCGTGCTTGCCTACGAGTCCGAGGCACTTGCCCCCTTTGCCCCGCGCTACCTGGAGTTTGCGTTCAACGAGCTCCAGGTCGAGTATGCCGGTTGGCCGCTCGGCGGGCGCATCGACCGCGTAGATGTGGATGCCGAGAATCGCGCCGTGGTAATCGACTACAAGCATCGTTCGGGTGTCGAGGAGTTTAAGCTTGCCGACCCCACGGTGCGTGACGAGGAGACGGGCGAGGCTCCCATCGAAGACCCGCGCTGGCTGCCGCCCCATACCCAAACGCTCATCTACGCGCAGGCCATGCGTCGGGCACTGGGCTTGGATACCCGTGCAGCGCTCTATTTTTCGACCAAGGGCGGCAAGCCCGCGCTGCGCGGTGCGGCGAGCGCCGAGTTGCTCGAGGAAGAGCGCGGTGACGGTCGCATCCCGGGCCTCAAGAAGGGCTTCCCGGGCGAGGGCGGCAGCATGGACTTCGATGCCCTGCTCGATCGCGTGGAGGCCGGCATCGCCGAGCGCCTGCGCGAGCTCGAGGCGGGCAACGTTGCCGCCGTCGACCCGGCGTCGGCTCAGGCCGCGCATGCGCGCTGCTCGTATAACCACGAAGGAACGTTTGTAAGGAGGGACGTGTAGACCATGGATCTTTCGACTTTGATGCCGCAACAGCTGCAGATTGTCAAAACGCTCGACCGCCCGCTGTTTGTCTCGGCGGGCGCCGGTTCGGGTAAGACCTTTACCCTCACGCGCCGCATCGTCTATGCGCTCTCGCCCGAATCCGGTCCGTTCGTTGAGCATCTGGACCAGGTGCTCGCCATTACCTTTACCAAAGATGCAGCGGCCGAGATTCGCGACCGCGTGCGCCGTGCGCTTATCGACGAGGGCATGGACGAGGAAGCACTGACCGTCGACGACGCGTGGATTTCGACTATTCACGGCATGTGCTCGCGTATCCTGCGCGCGCACGCGCTGGAGCTGGGCATCGACCCCGAGTTCACGGTGCTCACCGATACCGACGAGCTCATGGACCAGGCTGTTGAGCATGTGCTGGGTCGCGCGACGGCACCCGATGCCGCCCCCGAGCTCGCGGCATCGCTCAAGGCCCTCTATGCCTGGTATCCCATGGCGGGCGAGGGCGGTTCCTTTGGCGGCGGTACGACCATCAAGGGTCTGGTGCGCGACCTGCTGGAGCTGTCGAGCCAGTTGCCGGGCGGTATGGACGACGTGCGCGTGGCGCGCGGCCAGGCCGATACCTCGGCACTCGCCGATGCCTATCGCGCGGCGCTGGGCGCAAGCAAGTCCTCGACCGAGAAGGCGCAGGCGGCGCTCGATGCCATCGACGCGTTCGAGGCGAGCGGCAAGACCATGGCCGATGCGGCGCGACTCATGATGTCGTGCACCATGCCGCGCGCGAGCAAGGCATTCCCCAAGGAGCAGGTCGAGCTGCTCAAGGCCGAGGCCGCCGATGCGTTTATCAATATCGTGCTTGCCTGCGGTGGCCCGGCGCTCGATGCGCTGGTGGGCCTGGCCCGTTCCGTCGAGGCCGAGTATCGCGCACTGAAGGCTGCCCAGTCCGCCCTCGATAATAACGACCTGCTGCGTATGGCCTACGAGGCCCTGCGCGATTACCCTGCCATCCGTGCTGCGTACGAGGGCCGCTTTAAGATGGTCATGATCGATGAGTTTCAGGATACCGACCAGATGCAGGTCGATCTGATTCGTTACCTGACGGGTGCGGGGGAGCGCGCGCTGTGCACCGTGGGCGATGCACAACAGTCCATCTATCGCTTCCGCGGCGCCGAGGTCGAGGTGTTCCGTCGCCAGGAGCGCAAGGTGGGCTCGTCTGCCGCGCCCGAGGCGACTGTAGTGGCCGACGCACCTGCTGGCGAACTCGTCAAACTTGTGCGCAACTTCCGCAGCCATGACGAGGTGCTGCGTTATGTGGCACGCGTTTTCGACGGCGATGACGGCGGCCTGATGCAGGGCTTTTTGGATCTTGAGGCGAGCGACGGCCGCAAGGATACGCTGGTGGCAGACGCCTCGCGTCGTCAGGCGCTCTTTGTTGCCGGCGGCAGTACGCAGGAGCGCACACAGGCCAAGGCCCGTGCGATCGCCGAGCGCTTCCGCGCGCTTGCCGATGCCGGCCAGCCTCAGGGCGGCATGGTGCTGCTACTTGGCCGCATGACCAACGCCGACGTCTACGCCCAGGCCTTCCGCGACCAGGGGCTCGACTGCGTCATCGCGGGCGGCTCGGTCTTTGCCCAAGCAGCCGAGGTGCAGACGGTGCGCGCCCTGGTATGTGCGCTCGCCAATCCGGCCGATACGGCGCAGGGCCTTATGCCGCTGCTCGCCTCGCCGATGTTTGCGCTCGGCGCTCAGGAGTTCCTGGCGCTGGCGACCAAGCTCGATAGCGAGACGGGGGAGACCTCGCGCCGGAATATCGACGCGGGCATCATGAGTGATTTCGACGTGCCGGGTCTGCAAGATCTGCCGCTCGTGACGCGCGCCCGCGAGGTGCTGCGGTATGCGCTTCGTCGCGTGGGCCGCGATTCGTTCGCCGCCATCGCGCGCGACGTGGTCAACGCCTCCGGCTGGTTTGTGCGTCTGGCACAGCGCGGTCCCGAGGGCAAGGCCATTGCCGCCAACGTGCTCAAGGCGCTCGACGCCGTGGCCGAGGCGGAGGCCGAGTTCGGCAACTCGCCGCGTTCCATCGCGCTGGCCTTCGACCGCTTCTTGGCGGGCAAGGA
>CAVKNR010000099.1:0-5372 GCA_963657575.1 Sodaliphilus sp. | reverse complement strand
TCCGCGTATTTGCTTCGCAAATCCGCACCGGCTTCAGGCGCCTGTCGGCGCCTTCGCCTGCTCGCTACAAACGCTTCGCGTTTGCTTTACGCTCGCACCCTGTCGGGTTCGAGTCCCGGCGCTTTATTGAAAAAAGCACGGCACCGTAATGGTGCCGTGCTTTTGCTTCTAGCTGGAGCGGGCAACGGGACTCGAACCCGCGAGTGTCAGCTTGGGAAGCTGATGCCTTACCACTTGGCGATGCCCGCATATGTGGGGGATAGTATAACGCGGTTGTCTTGTTCGATACAAGGGTGTCGATGCTTGTTTTAGCTGTGGAGAATCGTTTGAAAACCGCGCCAATTGTGGAGATGAGGACCTTTGTCTTTCTTTTCTTACCATCTTCTACCTGCACTTTTATCTGATTGTTGTATTTGAGCTCGATTTGTCAGAAATCGGGCAAGCTTTTGGTCAGGCTCCGGTACTTACCCGCATGAACCTCGGGGGTAGCCTCATCCTACGCGTCGCAGCCTCCCCGTGCGGCGCACGAGGGATAAGGAGCAGCCATGTCCAACGCACCCACGCACTCTGTCCACAGCGCAATCGCAACAGGTCCGCTGCTCCTGCTCCTCTTCCTGCTTTTCGGCTGCCTGGCACCGGGAGCCGCATTTGCCGTCGATGGCTACGACCAGCTCGGCTTCCGCACTATTAGCGATGATTGTGGGCCCTTCCTCATCGGCAAGTATGAAGCTCAAGACGCCTCGATTGCCTACTGCATGAACCAGGAGCGCCCCGGCCCCACCAAGCCGGGCGGCCCATGGCTCAACTTTGATCAAGGCTGGGTGTGGCTCGACGACGAGTTCGCGGCAATCGTTTGTCACGGATATCCTACCGCCACGTCGTTTGGCGGTTACCATCTTTCACCCGATCGCGCCCGCGCCGCAACCCAGCTTGCCGTATGGATGCTCAACGGCACTACCCATGTCGACGGTACCTATTCCTACACGACCGCTCAGGGCAAAACCAAGAGTGGGCACTTTACCGCCGACAATGAAGTCGTGGCGGCTGCGCGGTGGCTCCACGACAGCGCAAAATCAGGAAGCATCAAAGCCGCTCCGCACCGCGCGCGGCGCTATCTAGGAGCCGTATCGGGCGGCAGCAAACGTCAAGACATGCTCTATGTACTGCCGGCGGTCTCTGTTTCCTTCCAAAAGCAGTCTGCAAACGCTGCCATTACCAGCGGAAACAATACTTATCAGTTTGACGGGGCAACATTCGATGTTTTTGAGAGCACCAGCGGCGCGCGTGTCGACACCGTCCAGATGGACAGCAACGGTCGAGCGCAAGCAACACTTCTGCCCAACACGGCATACTACCTAGTTGAAACGAAGGCGCCGGCCGGCTATGTCCCCCGTCGTGATCGCATCGCCTTTACCACGGGGAATGACGGTGGACAGGTCGCCATTGATGAACAGCCCGGCACCATCAACCTGCGTATCGTAAAACTCGATGCCGCGACGAATGCCGGCCCCCAGGTGGGATCTTCACTCGCAGGAGCAGAGTTCACGTGTGTGTCGCAATCAACCCCTGGATGGGCGCAAATCCTCACGACCGACGAAAGCGGTCGGGCCACCCTCGCCGATGTCCCCTTAGGAACCTTTACCATCTACGAATCAAAAGCCCCCGAGGGCTACCTGCCATCCAACGACAGCTGGACCTATACCGTTGGAGCCGACCAGCTCGGCGATTCAGGCGTGGTCGAGATCGAATCTCGCATTTCCGATATCCCCATTGCGTTTAACCTTGAGATTTCCAAATTCAAGGATTACGGCAATAGCGATCAATCCGGCCTGGAGCAGCCGGCGGGTGGTGTTGTCTTTGAGGTTGTCAGCAACAGCTCTCAGCAGGTTGTTGGCACACTGACCACAAACGTCTATGGCTTTGCCTCCACCAAAGATCAGCCCGAAGCATGGTTCGGCGCAGGCAAGCGACCCGCCGGTGTCCACGGAGCCGTCCCATACGACCGTGCCGGCTACACGGTTCGCGAGGTTCCGGAAACCGTCCCCGAGGGTTTTAAACGTGCAGGGGAATGGACCGTCGGGGCCAATCAGATTTCCAACGGCGCCGAGCTTCAATATATCGTGGACAACCACGCTCTGTCGACGCATCTCCAGATTGTAAAACGCGATGCCCAAACAGGCGCTTCTGTTCCACTAGCCGGATTCACCTTCCAACTCCTAGACAGCAATCACGAATCTGTCTCACAAACTTGCTGGTATCCAACACATAACGTAATGGACACCTTTACGACTGACGCGACCGGGACCGTCACACTGCCCGAATCGCTCGTGCCGGGCACCTATTATGTACGCGAAACCTCGGCCAAAGAGCCCTATCTTGTCGGCGAGGAGATCGAGGTAAACATACCCGCCGACATGAACCTAACGCCCGTTGCAATCGCCTCGTATTATGACCACGCCGCGACCGGAAACATCAGGATCGTTAAAACCGATGCCATAGACGGCAGCAGCCTCGCGGGCGCCGTCTTTGAGATCCGTGCCTCGGGTGATATCGTGCGCCCCGACGGTAGCATTGCCGCGCTCGACGGTGAGACTGTCGCTACCGTCACGACGGATGAAACTGGAGAAGCACGCGCGGACAACCTCCCGCTGGGATCTGGCACCGCACGCTACGAGGTTGTCGAGACTCAAGCGCCGGCAGGCTTCTTGCTCGATCGGACAACCCATATTGTCGACCTTACTTATGCCGACCAGAAAACACCCGTTGTAGAAGCACGGCTTAACGTATCCGACGATTACACCAAGGTTGATATCTCCAAGGTCGATGCAAGCGGTGAGCAGGAAGTGGAAGGCGCACAGCTCACCTTATATGGTCCCGATAAAACCGAAATAGACTCCTGGACCTCATCCGACAAGCCACACCGCGTCGAACATCTTGCACCCGGCACCTACTCGTTGCGCGAAATGATGTCTCCGCGGACCTATGACCTTGCCGAGGAAATAACGTTTGAAATAAAGGATACGGGAGAAGTCCAATCCGTCGCGATGAAGGATGCGCCCATCGAGATCGAGGGACAGGTCGACAAGCGTCAGGAACTTGTCCAACCTATCGAAAAGGGCCTGTTGGCTAACGGCGATGGTAAAAACCGCGCCACGACGCAAACCAATAGTGATGGGCTTTTCTCCTATACCATCGATGCTCGAAACGATTCCGCTACTTGGGTTGATGAGTTTACGATTACCGATGATCTTGAGTGCGCCAAAGACGGCACGGCGAGATTCATCTCAATCGAAACCCCTGTCGCCATCGGCGACCTCAACGGTCTGTGCAACGTATGGTATCGCACGACGCCGTTGGACTCGACAGACGTCGATGAGCCGGCAAACGCGACACTTGACGATGGGCACGAAAATCCTTGGCTTGAGTCCGACGAAGTAAAAGAGAGCCTGGGTGAGGACTGTCGCCTCGTCGATTACGACGGTTGGCACCTCTGGAAGGCGGATGTCTCGACCACGGAATCCACCACACTCGAGGCGGAAGAGCTCGACCTTGCATCCAATACCGTCGTAACGGGCATTCGAATTGAATACGGTGCGGTAGCCGCCGACTTTACGACTCGAAGCGATGCGGATTCTTGGACCCGCGATGATCTCAAAGATGAGCACGACGACCTTGACGATGCCAAAGCAATCCTTGGTGCAGACGCTCGGGGCGCAGTCGTGCACATGCAGGCAACATCGGCTTATACGCCCCAAACCGCACTCACCAACAGCGCACGCGTCGATCTTTGTCGCAACGGCGGCGGCGATAAACTTGAGTCACATGACGAGGACTGTGTCATTCAACGCTGTACCCTACCGCAGGACCTACCGGCAACAGGACCAGTTCCCATCGCCGCTTGCATCACCGCGCTCCTGACCTCGGGTGCCGCAGCCCTATGGTTCGCTCGCCTTAGGTCGATCCCAAAGAAGCGCTAGCACGATGAAAAAGCGGGCGAGCCAGTCCCCTGGCTCGCCCGCTTTCAATCATTTAAATCGCCGTATCTACTCTGCAGACGAAGATCCACCATCAACGATTGCTTGCTCGGACTCAGGAATCCCATCGGCACCCGTGCTCTGTTCTTGCTCCACCTCTTCGCTGATTGCGGAGGCGGGGGTCGAGCCCTTCGCACCCACGATGTAGGCGGCCCCAAATCCTAACGCAATGGCAATCAAGGTCAAAATCACGTAGACAGGCCAATGGCGCTTAATATACGAAAACACGTTGACTCCTTAGAGCTCCGCCTACGAACGGCGGATAACCTCGGTAACGACCTCGGATACCGTGGCAATGTTCGTCGGGTTGACATTGTGGGGCAGGTCGTCCTCGGTACGAGCGCAAGCCAGACATGTGCCGTCCACACCGGCGATGGTGAGGGCTCGGCGGCTCGCCTCGAGCGCGGCGTAGGCATCGGTCTTGGCATAGGGCATCTCGAGCGCGCCACAATCGACATGGAACGACTTGCAGACCTTGCTGACCAGGTTCATGATGCGGCGATCGCCCTTGAGCAGCTGTTGTTCGCCCTCGACCGTCACAACCGAAAGCCTACCGGCGCCGACGGATTCAAGATTGATAAAGAATACGCCGCGGAGCTTATCGCGATGCGAAGCCAAGAAGGCCTTCATGCCGGCGCCATCACAATCCGAGGCGCCCGTTGCCACAAACCAGATATCGTGACCGAGCAGCTCATCATCGCCCATAGAGGCGACAGCCGAGAGCATATCTTCGGAAGAAGCGCCATCGGAAGACGTAGCGCCGCCCTTCCAGCCATCGTTATCGTCCTCGAAGTTATCCCACGAACCGATACCGCGACCGGATTTCTTGGCATCGTAATCGTCTTCGACGCCCAGCCAGTCACTCATGCTGTCCTGCTCGTTTTTCTTTTTACGACCGAACAGGCCACCCAGGCCGCGCTTACGAGACTTGGGTGCCGCCGGGGCGGGAGCCGAAATGGTCTCGATCGGCTGCGCGCCCGACGCAACGGGCATAGGAGGCGCAACGGGTGCCGATGTGGGTTCGGGACCTTGGGCGGTAGCAAAGGGGTCGTTGACCTGGGCAGAGGGATCGGGAAGGTCGAACAGCGACGTGCGAGACGCAACGTTTGCCTGCTTCATAGACGGCAGCGACGGATCGGGGACCGAAGCCAGCGGAGACGAGGAAGGTGTAGGCGACGGTGCCGACGCCGGATCGGGAACATTCATCTGCGGACGCGGCGATGCCTGGGAGGAAATCTGGGCCATAAGGGAATCGACCGTTTCGTCCTGGGTGGGAGCGACATTGGCAACCGTGGCACCGGAACCACTCGGGGTCGGCATGGTGAAAATCTGCGTGGA
>CAVKNR010000098.1:0-5384 GCA_963657575.1 Sodaliphilus sp. | reverse complement strand
TCGTCGACACGGGCATCACCCGCGAGGACGCGTACGCCATTGTGCAGGAGAACGCTATGGCAACCTGGCACGAGGTACAGGATTGTGTCTCCGGCCCCACCTTTAAGGAGCGTCTCGAGGCCGACCCGCGCTGCACCGTCAGTCAGGAGAAGCTCGACGAGATCTTTGATCCGTGGGACTTCCTCACCCGTATCGACACGGTCTTTGATCGTCTGGAACAGCTGAGCTTCGAGTAGGTTCGGGCATAACGTTAGCTTTTTAGGGCGCTTTGCTGGTAATGTGTGTTGCCGGCAAAGCGCCTCGTTGCATTTAGGGAAAGACGGGGATAATAGTCGTTTCGAATAACATTCTGAGAGGGGATCGCATGATTTCGTTTGATTACAAGCCTCAGGGCGTGTGTGCTCGCAATATTCACCTTGACCTTTCCGATGACGGCAACAAGGTGATGGGCGTTGAGTTTACCGGCGGCTGCGACGGCAATCTCAAGGCTATCTCCAAGCTGGTCGAGGGCGCTCCTGCCGATCGCGTAATCGAGGTTCTCGCCGGTAATACCTGCGGTATGAAAAAGACCTCCTGCGCCGACCAGCTTACACGCGCTATCGAGGCCGCCCGCGCCGAGATCGCCTAATGGGTATCGCCGATCACATCAAGAACGGAATATCGCGTCGCGGCTTCGTGCTCGGTGGGGCTGCCGCGGGCGCTGCCACGGTGCTTGCCGGATGCTCGAAAAAAACGGGCACCAGCGATGATGCCGCCGGCGAGCCGCAGGTTATCAAGGACGATTCCAAAATCATCTCGATTACGGATGAGTACGAGGCAGTCGACATCGATCTTGAGCCGGCGGCGTCATGGACGCTGCCTCTGGGTACGTTGCTGTACTACTGCGATGGCGATTATGCCGCGGCGATGATGGCGCCCGCATCGGCACTGCACGCCAACACACTCGGTGTGCTCAACCTGGGCGATGGCTCGCTTACCACATTAATCGAGGATCCTATCGAGGGCACGGGATATGCATTCTACGATGTCCGTGCCGGCGACAGCGTATTCGCGTGGGTTGAGATGAACTTTGCCAATTCATCGTGGAAGCTCTACGGTCAAAATCTGTCGGGCGCTTCGCTCTCTGGCGACGTGGTTGAGCTCGATCGAGGTGGCAAGGACTATGATCCGCCGCTGTTTACGGCGTTCGGGTCATCAGTCATCTGGTATAAAATGCCCTCGGCAGGTGGCAATAAAACGAGTAGCGATTCGTTTTGCTATCGTCGCTCGCTTGATGAATCCAAGGCCGAGACAATTTGGAAATCGACGGGTCGCTTTGCATCGGCCCCGCGCGCGAGCGACGGCATTTTGACCATCTCGCCGCGTGTCCGCAACGACGAGGGCGTCTACTACGGCATAACGGCAATCGATTTGACCGACGGCAACAACACCAAACGTGCCCAGCTAGTCCTTCCCTCGTCAGTCTCGCCTTTCGAGGCCGTATATATGGGCGATACCTTCGTGTTTTCTATCGAGGCGGCCTATAGTGGCGTGGGCAGCCTGGGCAACATGGGCACGTATATCGGTAATGAGGGAGGGCCGTATCTCTTCCTGTCCCGTGAGCCGCTCGCATGTGCGGCTGGCAAGAAGAATAAATACCTTGTTAAGGTACAGGCGTCGCATTTCCTGATCGACACCTCTGCCAAGACCTATGGCTCGCTGCTGTCGCCCGACCGCGCTTTGGAGTATGGCGATTATCCAGCTACGGCGGGAAAATCGGACTCATTCCTTACGTACGCCACGGTGCGCAACAGCCAGGGTATACCAGAGACAGTCACTGCACGCCTATTCTCTCTTTAAGCTTAGAGGGGTTAAAAAGGCGCCAACAGGGGAATAAACGCGTTGTAATTGTGAGTACCGCCCGCCGAGCTGCCGCGTCATAGCGGCATCTGGCGGGCTCAGGTGCGTTAAAATGGGCTTGTTCTTAGCTAATTGAGACAGGGGGGCCGTGTTATGGCTTCAGATGCAAAAAAGATTCTGCTGGTCGAGGATGAGAAGGCAATCCGTGACGCCGTCGCTGCCTATCTCGAGCGCGAAGGCTACTGGGTTGTGGGCGTCGGCGACGGCCAGTCCGCGATCGAGGAGTTCGAGAAGCATCAGTTCGACCTGGTCGTGCTCGACCTTATGCTCCCCAAGATCCCCGGCGAGCGCGTTTGCCGCACCATTCGCGATACCTCGGATGTCCCCATCATCATGCTGACGGCTAAGGGCGAGATCGAGGACCGTATTATCGGTCTTGAGCTCGGCGCCGACGACTATCTGATTAAGCCGTTCTCGCCGCGCGAGCTCGTCGCCCGCGTTCGCGCTCTGTTCCGCCGTGCCCATCAGGCCGACGAGCCCGCCGTCGAGGTACTCGACTTCGGCGATCTGGTCATCGATATCTCGGGCCACAAGATCTTGGTCGAGGGCAAGGAAGTCGATCTGACGGCTTCCGAGTTCAAGCTGCTCACCACGCTTGCCCGCCATCCCGGCCGTGTGTATAACCGCATGGAGCTGGTCGAGAAAGTGCTCGGGTATGACTTTGAGGGCTATGAGCGCACTATCGATAGCCACGTGAAGAATCTTCGCGCCAAGCTGGGCGATGATCCCAAGAAGCCCAAGTGGCTCTACACCGTCCATGGTGTCGGCTATCGCTTCGAGGCTCCGGCCAAGACCGATAAGTCGGACGAGAAATAGGGAAATCACATATGACACCTGCGCGCTTTGAAATCGGACAAAAGCACAAGCAGGAGAGCGAGGCGGGTTCCAAGGCTAGTTGGAACACGCCTCGTTCCGATTCACGGCCAACGATGAGCTATCCCTCGCGCATGGCACTTGCTTTTGCTCTGACATCGCTCATGACAGTATTGGTGCTGGTGGGCGTTGTCTCTGTTGTGTGGGGCACGGTCTTTTCGGATTACACACGCTCCAATATCGTCGAAATCGCAAATTCCGCTGCCGAGAAGTTGGCAACCTCATATGAGGAAAACGGCTCTTGGACCGCGGGAGAACTGCGCACGGTCGCAACGTCGAGTTTGGTTTCCGACGATCTGGGCATGCAGGTCGTCAATAAAAAGGGCGTGATCGTTTATGACGATTCCTGGCCCTCGGCAAGCGCCACCGCCGATGTACGCGAGAACCAGGCTACGACCGACGACACGAGCGGCAAGAGGGCATCGCATAGCCCGGTCTCGTCTGCTCCAACCGACTCCGATAGCGTTGCTAACGTCGAGATTGTAACGTCTTCCGGCGAGCATGTCGGACAGGTAAAGCTGTGGGCCATCGGCTCCGACGCTCTGCTCACCAAGGCGGACTCTGCGTTTAAGGAGAAGACCTTTAACGCCATGGCCCTCGCCGCGGTTGTTGCAATCTGCATTTCGGTCGTTATCGGATCGCTCGTGTCGCGCATGCTCACCAAGCCGATTCATCGCATCACCAGTACCGCAAAGCAAATCCGTGACGGCGACCTGTCGGCTCGCACGGGACTGCGCGGTGATGACGAGATCGATCAGCTGGGTGAGACCTTCGATGAGATGGCCACTTCGCTCGAGAAGGATATGAAACACGAGAAGCGCCTGACCTCAGACGTTGCACACGAGCTTCGCACGCCGCTTATGGCCATGCTCGCAACGGTCGAGGCCATGCAGGATGGCGTGTATCCCACCGACGATGAGCATTTGGAAACCGTTGCTTCCGAGACGCGTCGCCTGGCTCGTCTGGTGCAGCAGATGCTCGACCTGTCGCGCATGGAAAACAGCACGGCTCCGCTCAACCTTGAGCCGGTGGACATGGTTCCTTTCGTGCGTTCCATCGTTAATGCCCAGGAGCGCCTGTTTGTCGACCGCGATCTGCGCCTGCGTTTTGCGGACGAGACCCAGGGTCACGACGATGTCGTCGAGGCCGATCCCGACATGATCACGCAATGTGTTATCAACCTCATGAGCAACGCCATGCGCTACACCCCCGAGGGCGGTTGGGTCGTGGTGTCGGTGCTCAGTGACCGCAAGCACGTCAGCATTGCCGTTTCTGATACCGGCATCGGTATTGCCAAGGACGATTTGTCGCGCATCTTCGGGCGGTTTTGGCGCGCCGATGCCAGCCGCGCCCGCGAAGCTGGCGGCCTGGGCGTTGGCCTCGCCGTGACCAAGCAGATCGTCGAGCGTCACCATGGCTACATATCCGTGGAGTCGGAGCTTGGAAAGGGTACGACTTTTACAATTCATCTGCCCCGCGAGCACACGGCAGACGCGGCATCTACTACAATGGAGCACTAGCTTTTCGCTATTCGGTGAAGGAGGGGCCGCGTCCCTGCCGCTCCGAGTTTGCGAAAACATGCGGGAAAGAACCCGCATTTCTGTCGTATTTAGGTAAGGAGTGACTCACGTGACAACGATGGAGCGTCGTCCGGATTCCCGTGGCAAGGTTCGTGATATTTACGATGCCGGTGAAAACCTGCTGATGGTCGCCACCGACCGCATTTCTGCGTTTGACTTCATTCTTCCCGACGAGATTCCGTTTAAGGGAGAGGTACTCAATCGCATCTCGGCATTCTGGTTCGATAAGTTTGCCGACATCGTCCCCAACCATCTCGTTTCCATCGACCCGGCGGATTTCCCCGAGGAGTTTGCTGAGTATCGTGACTACCTCGCTGGCCGCGCCATGCTGGTTAAGAAGGCCCAGACGATTCCTATCGAGTGCATCGTCCGCGGCTATCTGACCGGTTCGGGCAAGAAGACCTACGACGAGAACGGCACCGTCTGCGGCATCCAGCTGCCTGAGGGCCTGACCGAGGCTTCCAAGCTTCCCGAGCCGCTGTTCACGCCGTCCACGAAGGCCGAGATCGGTGACCACGACGAGAACATCTCGTTCGAGCGTTGCTGCGAGATCGTGGGCGAGGACATCGCCACGCAGATTCGTGACCTTTCCCTCAAGATCTACAAGGCCGCTGCCGAGTACGCCGCGACCCGTGGCATCATCATTGCCGACACCAAGTTCGAGTTTGGTGTCATTGATGGCAAGGTCACGCTGATCGACGAGTGCCTCACGCCCGACTCCAGCCGTTTCTGGCCTGCTGCCAGTTACGAGGAGGGCAAGATCCAGCCTAGCTACGACAAGCAATTCGTCCGCAATTGGCTCAAGGCCAACTGGGATATGACGGGGGAGACCCCGCACCTGCCCGCCGAGGTCATCGATGGCACGTCCGAGCGCTATCGCGAGGCCTTCCAGATCATCACGGGCTCCCAGTTCACAAGCATGAAGGAGAACGCATAAGTGAGTACCCGTAGCGCCACGAACAAGCGCACGCAATCCCACGAAGTTACCGGGGTTGCGCGCAAGTCTGCCGCATCTGCTAAGCCCGCCCGCCA
>CAVKNR010000097.1:0-5448 GCA_963657575.1 Sodaliphilus sp. | reverse complement strand
CTCACCACAAAGAAGCCGTCGACGCCGGTGGCCTTGAGCTGCGGCAGGTCGGCCGTCTTGACGCCGCCGCCCACCACGATGGGCACGGGGCTTGCCGCGTGGAGTGCAGCCAGGTCCTCAAAGCTCTTGGTGATGATGGAGCCATCGGCTGCGCGTCCGCAGTCGCGCTTGGTCTCGGTCTCGTGGAGCGGGCCGATGCCCAGGTAGTCGACCAGGCTCATGTCGGCGGTCTTGACGTACTCGAGCATCTCTTCGCAACGGGCCGAAAGGCCCACGATGGCATCGGGGCCCAGAAGCTTGCGGCAGACCTCGACGGGAATATCGCTCTGGCCCACGTGCACGCCGTCGACGGCAATACCCTGCTCGCGCGCGGCGAGTACGCAGTCCAGGCGGTCGTCGATCAACAGGGCGACCTGACCGGTCTTGCCGGCCTGTGCGATTGCCTGCGCGGCGTCGCCGGTCAGTGCAATGATCTCGCGGGCGCTCGCCACCTTGGAGCGCACCTGGATGCAGGTAAAGCCTGCGTCGAGCGCCTGGGCCACCACATCGCCCACGGGACGCCCCAGCGTGTTTTCGGGGCCGAGTACCAGATAGGCCGAGATATCAAGGTTGTCGCGGATGCTCATCGTGCTTCCTCCTGCTTTTTGATCTGCGCTTCCATGCGCTCGAGCTTGCCGGTCATGGTGTCGGTAAATCCGGGACGAATATCGGCTTTGAGCACGACTTCGGTGCGGATGCCCTTGCTCGCCAACACAAAGGTTGCGTCGCGCACGACCTGCATGACCTCGTCCCAGTCGCCCTCGATCTCGGTGAACATCGAGGTGGTGCGGTTGGGAAGGCCGCTCTCGCGAATAACGCGCACGACCTCGGCGACCTCGGCGGAGAGCTCATCGCCGGTGCCGCACGGGGCGATGGCCACGGCGACGAGCGTGTTCATGCCGGCATTGGTTGTGGGCTCGGACATGGCCTATGCCTCCTCGAGCTCGAGTTGGTTATCGGCAATGTCCTGGGCGGTTGCGCGGTAGAGCTCGTCGATAAAGGCGACCTTAAAGCTTGCCGGGGCATCGGCGACAGCGGCGGCGCGCGTGCCGGCAACGTTGTAGACGGCGGTGCCGCAGACGGCTGCCGTAAACGGGTCGGCAGCGCAGGCGTACACAGCCAGCACGCCGCCCTGCGAGCAGCCGCAACCGGTGATCTTGGACATGAGCGGGCTGCCGCCGTGGGACTTGGCCACGGTCGTGCCGTCGGTGATCAGGTCGACTTCGCCCGAGACCACTACGGCGCCGCCGGTGTAGCGGGCGAGCGCCACGGCGGCATCGCGGGCGGCGTCGACCGTGTCGGTGGTATCGACACCGCGCACGCGGCTCAGATCGGCCGCCTCGCCCTCAAGACCCCACAGGCCGGCGAGTGCGATGATCTCGGAGGCGTTGCCGCGCACGATGGCGGGCTTGTACTGCTTGAGCTCGTTTACCAGCTGGGTGCGCAGGCTGCCGATGCCCAGGCCCACCGGATCGAGCACCCAGGGCTTGCCGGCGTCGTGTGCCGCCTTGGCCGTGCGGGGAATCGTCTGCTCGTAGATGGGGAAGAGCGTGCCCATGTTGAGATAGATGGCGCCGCCGCCGGCAACGAGCGCCTCGCCCTCGTCGGGCAGATAGACCATGGCGGCCGAACCGCCCACGGCGAGCTGCGCGTTGGCGACAAAGTCGATCGTCACCGTGTTGGTGATGGAGCCGGCCATCGGATTGGTGGCGCGAATCTCCTCCACGGCCTTGACCATATGTTGCTTAAGCTGTTCCGAATCAATCACTGCACATGCCTCCTTGGCATAGAAAAGGGGCGCTGTGCATAGACAGCGCCCCTGTAAAGGCGGCATGCTCCCTACGCCAGCATTAACTGACAGGTTCAAAGGATTGGGCCCCATGCCCTCTCAGCCTTGTGGTTTGCACCGCCGGCACTCCCGCATCGAATCTGTTGTTCCCTATACTAGCGCACCTGCCAATAAGGGACAGGTTTATTTTGGCAGGTCGTTACAATAGGTAGGACCGATACGAATGGGGGCCTTATGATTAAACTTGTGCTGACCGATATGGACGATACGCTGATTCCAGCCGGGCATGACGGCGCCAGCGACTACGCCATTGAGGGTATTCATGCCATGCAGGCGGCGGGTCTGCACTTTGGGCCGGTTTCGGGTCGTCAGCCGTCCGCGATGGGCTGGATGTTCAAAAACCGTTCCGAGTGTTTTTCGACCGGTGCGTTCTGTAACGGCCAGGTGATGTTTGTCGACGGCGAAGTAGTCGCTTCGCGCGCAATCGACAACGATGCTCTGATGCGTTTGGCTGACTATCTGGAGCAAGAGACCGACGATACATTTCTAAAAGTCTACAGCCTGGGCGATGGCTTTTGGGGCAACGATGCCTATTGCGTGACGAGCAATCCCGAGCGTGTGCGTCGCGCTATGGAGTCGGGCGGCAATGCGTGGCTCAAAGGCGAAGAGGCCCCGTGTCGTCCCGTCGTCGATGGCGCGCCGGTGTTTAAGGCGAATATCTGGAGTGCCCGTTCGCGTGAGGAGCTCGCGGAGCTACGCGAGCGCGTTGCCGTTGAGGTGCCGGAACTCTCGCTTGTGTTTCCCAACAACCGAGTGCGCCTGTTCGACATCCTTCCGGATGGTTGGGACAAGGGCTGCGCTGCGCTGGAGCTGGCGCGCGCCTTGGGCCTGACGCCCGACGAGGTGGCCGTATTTGGCGATTCCGATAACGATTTGCCCATGATCGATGCCGTTCCCAACTCCGTTGCAGTCGCCAATGCCAATGAGGCCGTCACGGCTGCCGCGCGCTGGCATATCGGCGCTGCGGCAGACGATGCGGTTGCCGGGGCTCTGCATCAGATTGCCGCCTGCGCCGCGACGGGGGAGATGCCGCCGTTTATGCGTCAGATGGATGCGACGGGTTTCGACGTCACGAACGTCTAGGGAGACAGCCATGAAGCTCCAGCAGCTCAGATATGTCGTCAAAGTTGCCGAATGCGGCAGCATCACCGAAGCCTCGCGCCGGCTCTTTGTGTCGCAGCCTTCGATTACCGCGTCGATTCGCGATCTCGAAAACGAGATGGGTGTGCACATCTTTGAGCGCACCAACAAGGGCGTCGTTGTGTCCGAGGAAGGCGAGACCTTCTTGGGCTATGCGCGCCAGGTACTCGACCAGGCCGACCTGCTCGAGGGCAAGTACAAGGGCGCATCCGAGCAGGTGCCGCACTTTAGTGTGAGCTGCCAGCATTATTCCTTTGCTGTCAACGCGTTTGTCGATGTGATCCGTGAGTTCGATGCCGCGCGCTACGACTTTACCCTGCGCGAGGAACAGACCCACGAGATTATCGAGGACGTCGCGCATATGAAAAGCGAGCTCGGCATCCTGTATCTGTCGGAGCACAATCGCGAGGTCATCGAGCGCATGCTGGTGGCCAACGAGCTCGTGTTCGAAGGACTCTTCTGCGCCACGCCGCATGTCTTCGTCTGCGCCGACCATCCGCTGGCGGACCGCTCCAGCGTGACGCTCGAGGATCTGGAAGACTACCCGTTTTTGTCTTACGAGCAGGGCAGCTATAACTCGTTCTACTATTCCGAGGAACTGACCTCGACGTTTGAGCGTCGCAAGAATATCCGCGTGCGCGACCGTGCGACGCTGTTCAACCTGGCTATGGGCCTCAACGGTTACACGGTATGCTCGGGCGTGATCAGCCACGAGCTCAACGGCCCCGGCATTATCTCGATTCCGCTCGACGTGGACGAGTACATGGAGATCGGCATCATTACGCGCAAGAACACGACGCTCACGCGCTACGGCCAAGCCTATATCGACGCGATTCGTCAGCATATCTAGGCTGCTACATTCTGCACGGGTCAAATCTCTTTATGGCAGTCCAGGCTGATATAGGAAACATCTATATCAAACTGTTATAAACGTATATTTTACGATGGCCATATGAGCGCTCATACTCTGTCCCAGTAAAGCAACCAATGCAAAGGGAGATATCTATGAGCACTTCGATTCAACCGAACGCGCCGTTTCGCGCCGATATCGTCGGCAGCTTTCTTCGTCCGCAGGCTGTAAAGGACGCCCGTGCTGCCTACGCCGCGGGTACGCTCGATGACGACGGCCTTAAGGCCGTCGAGGATGAGGCCATTCGCGACCTGGTGGACAAGCAAAAGGCCGCTGGTCTGCAGGTGATTACCGACGGCGAGTTCCGCCGCAGCTACTGGCACCTCGATTTTATGTGGGGCCTCAATGGCATTGAGCGCCGTACCTCGCGTACGGGTTATATGTTCCATGATGAGGAGACGACGGCCGATACCGCCGTGGTGACCGGCCCCATCAGCGGCGAGAACCACCCCTTTGTCGAGCACTTTAAGTTTGTCAAAGCGCTCGAGGGCGAGGGCCACGTTGCACGCCAGACCATCCCGGCGCCGATCCAGACGTTCTCCGAAGTCACGCTCGACCGCTGCGACGGCCAGCAGGAGAGCCTGCGCGCTGTCTATAAGACCGATGAGGAGCTTGCCGACGCCATCGCAGCCGCTTATCGCACGGTGATCGCCGACCTGTACGCAGCAGGCTGCCGCAACATCCAGTTTGATGACTGCACCTGGGGCATCTACTGCGACACCGATTTTGTCGCCAAAACCGGCATGAGCCCGGTCGACCTGCAAAAGGTAAGCGAGCTGGGCGTGGCGCTCAACAATGCCGCCATCGCGGACAAGCCCGACGATCTGGTCATCAACACGCATGTGTGCCGCGGCAACTACCACTCCACCTATGCCTTCGAGGGCGGCTATGACCCCATCGCGCCGTACCTGTTCGCAAACGAGGATGTCGATGCATTTTACCTGGAGTTCGATACGCCGCGCGCCGGCGGTTTTGAGCCGCTCAAGTACGTTGCCCCGGGCAAGAAGGTCGTGCTGGGCTTGGTAACCACCAAGGCGGCAGAGCTCGAGAACGAGGATGTTATCGTCGAGCGCATCCGTGAGGCCGCAAAGTACGTGCCGCTCGAGAACCTGTATCTGTCGCCTCAGTGCGGCTTTGCCAGCTGCGAGATTGGCAACAAGCTGACCGAGGACGAGCAATGGGCAAAGATCGCGCTGGTCAAGCGCGTTGCCGAGCGCGTTTGGAAATAGCGGTAACGTTCGCAGGTGACGGCGCGTGCGAGGCATGGCGTATCGCGTACAATGGTTCGGATTGTATCGTTCGGGCAGGTTATCCGATATGCCCGATCGCCCTTCCATTCGAAAGGACATCCATGTCCCAGTCCTCGACGCCCGCCGTCAGCGATGCCATCTACGACGCATCGTCGCTCGGCCGCCCGCGCATGTTCCTGCTCGGCCTACATATGCGTGTGGGCATCATTTTTAATGCGTCAGTATCCAGTGGATGCCGCGCGCCATGCGCAGGTCAGTTT
>CAVKNR010000096.1:0-5499 GCA_963657575.1 Sodaliphilus sp. | reverse complement strand
GGTAACGCTCCAAATGGTGGTGACTTGGTTGGGCAAGATGGCGCCGTTAACGAGACCCATAAAGAGGAAGGCGACGACAAGCAGCCAAAACGCCGGGCTCTTCTTGATGCGAGACCAGCCGACGCTAACCTCGGGCGCCGTGTGCTCGTCCTTGTCGCCAGCCGTCGAGACGGACGGATCGTCCGGGTTCTCGCCGAGCGGCTTAAGGCCGATCTCGGAAGGCTTAGTGCGGAAGGAGTAGGCCGTGATGGGCAGTGCCGCCACCATGCAGACGGCAGCGAGTACCAGGAACGCAGAGCGCCAGCCCACACTCACGATAAGCGAGCTCACGATCGGCGAGAGAATAGCGTCGCCAAAGCCCGAGCCCGAAAGTGCGATGGAGATGGCAAGGCCTCGCTTGGCGGTAAACCAGTTGGCGGTCACTAGGCTGATGAGCAGGCGGGTCGAGGCCACAGCGAAGCAGCCCGAAACGGCAAAGAGCACGTAGACCTGCCACAGCTCACCGACAAAGCTCATGCTGGCAAGAACGGCAGAGGTAGCGATAACGGTGAGCGAGCCCAATACGCGGCCACTCACCTTATCGGCAACATGGCCAATGACAAGCGATCCGATAACGCTCACCACGGTAGAGATCGCATTGGAGATGTTGTACTGCGCAAGAGATATTCCCAAGTCGCTGACGATGAGCGGCTGGAACAGGCTCATGCAGTTGACGAAAATCGTGTAGCACGTGGCCATGATCACGAAGCCGGAGGCCACCACGAGCCAGCCGGGGAAGAACTTACGCTGCTGGGGCATACTGCTCCTTATTTAACAAACGAATAGCCGGCGCCGGGCGCCGGTAGTGCCCAAGATTGCCTTGAAAGACAAGGGCATAGGCCTTACGGCCATGCCCGCAGGCTTGAAAGGCAAGGTTGGGTGCTACCGGTGGTCGGCGATATAGCCCAAAGCGACGGCGGTATAAGCCGCAGCACCGAGCGGCAGCTCGGCATCGTTAAAACGTGCCTTGGGATGGTGCTGGGCAAAGTGTTCGTCCGTGTCGGTTACGGCCGCGCCCACGGTAAAGTACGCACTCGGAATCTCGCTCGAGATAAGCGCGAAGTCCTCACTCGCCATGGCATGGAAAAGCGGCAAGAAAGCCGCCTTGGGCAGCACTGCGCCCACGTAGCCAAGCGACACCTGAGTCATATCGCTGTCGAGTACAAGCGGCGGAACATCCGAAAGCGTCTCGATGGTCGCCGACGTACGATATGTTGTGGCAACGCCGTTTACGACCTCCGCGATGCGGGTCTTGAGGTGCTCCATGAGCTCGACGTCAAAGCCGCGCAGCGTGCCTTCGAGCACGCAGGTATCTGGGATGACGTTGGCCGCTTGGCCACCGGCAAACTTACCCACGGTCAGTGCGACCTCCTTGGCCGCCGGCACTTCGCGAGCGATAAGCTCCTGGAGCGCCAGATGCACATGCACGCCGGCCGTGATGGGGTCGATGCAAATCTCGGGGCTCGAGCCATGGCCGCCCTTGCCCTGAAGCGTGATACGAAAACCGTACACGCCCGAGAGCGCCGGGCTGCCGTAGAGCACCAGGCCGAGCGGCGACTGGCTATTGACATGCATGGCAAAGGCGACCTGAGGACGCGGGTTCTGCAGCAGACCGTCGGCGATGGCGGCGCGGGCACCCTCAAAGGTTTCCTCGCCCGGCTGGAACAGCAACTTGACCGTAGCGTTGGCATCAACAAGCTCTGCCTCGCGCGCTTTGAGCATACGAGCCGCACCAAGCAGCGCCGTCGCGTGCATATCGTGACCGCAAGCGTGCATGCAGCCGTTGGTGGATGCAAAGGGCTCGCCGGATTCCTCGGCAACGGGCAGGGCGTCCATGTCGCCACGCAGCATGATGACCGTACCGGCCTGCTCATTCGTGCAGATGCCATTGCCTTGGGCCGCGGCGGCACCGGCGCCGACAAGGCCCACAACGCAGGAACCATCGACGAGCGTAGCAAATGGGATGTCCATCTCGGTCAGGCGCGCTTGGATATACGTAGAGGTCTGCGGGAGGCTATTACCCAGCTCGGGCATCTGATGTAAATCGTGTCGCCACGCAGCGAGCTCGTCTGCAAAAGCCTGAGCTTCTGCAACAAGACCGTCACCGATAGCGGTCTGCGCCGCCGCGGTGGCCTTGGGCGCTGATTGCGGTTGAAGATCGGTCAGTGCTGGTGCCATAGATGCCCTCCAGTAACGTTTTTGCAGCAAGCACTTTGATAGCGTAAAGTGCAAGGTACTACTTTAAGGGCGACGCATAAAAAATGCCGCCCCGGGAGGCGGCGCAACAAATTGTTTACAATTGCGGACGCGGCTTTCGACGCAAAAAATCGAAATGCGTCTCGCTCAAGATAATCGAAAGAAAGATGAGCGCGAAGCCGGCGAGCAGGCGCGAGGTGAGCGCCTCCCCCATCAGCAGCACCGAGAACAGCACACCCGAAGGCGACTCCATCGAAAGGAGCAGCGAGCCCGTTGAGGCCGGGACATGCGCCAGGCCGACGTTTTGGATGAGCAGAGCCACACACGTACAGCCCACCGATAGAAACGCCATCACACCGATAAAGCTCGGCGTCCACACGGACAGCGGCGCTTGGGTCTCGAATAACAGCGACGAGATCAGGCTCAGCACGCCGTTGCCCACAAACATCCAAAACGTGATGACGTTGATGTCCATCTTGCGGCCATACTTGGCGGTCACCGCCATCTGGATGGCAAAGAAGACCGCGCCGCCCAGCGTAATGGCATCGCCGGCATTGAACTCGACGCTATCGAGCGCCACCAAGCCAATGCCCGCCAGGCACAGCAACGCGGCGCCCAAGTTGTAACGGGTAAGCTTTTCGCCGCTTAGGACGTAGCTCGCAAACGGAACCAAGATGCAGTACGTGCCCGTCAAAAACGCGCTTTTGCCTGCCGTGGTCTGCGCCAGGCCGATCGTCTGCAGTCCGTATGCTCCCCACATGAGCGCACCCATGCCCAGCCCGACGATCAGGTTGCGGGCATTGAAATGAGCGATGATGCGCTTATGGAAAATGGCAAACATAACCAGTGATGCCGGAAGAAAGCGAACGTAGACCAGCTCGAACACCGGAATGGTGTCGAGCGCGCCCTTCATAGTGGTAAAGGAGTAGCCCCAGATGACCGCCACCGAAAATAGCAGAACTTTCCAGAACAGCGGCGAGCGTGCGCCGGCACCCCGGGGAATACCGCCCGCGCCCAAATCCTCACGGGCCACAGGGCTATCAGGCATGTTTTCGATTTCGTTGGCAGCGTATTGGGCCATGGAACATCCTCGCACTCAATCTGGGCGTGGTGTCCGCACGCGTATGGCTGCGTGCCGCCTCATGGTCAAATAAAAACAGGGCGCACCGGACCCCCGGTACGCCCCGTTACTGTAGCAACAACCAAGCAGCCCGTGCAATCCAGCCCGCTAAAGCGTCGGCAAAGTGAACCTCGATGCTCCGGCAATGTCAGCGAAAACGACCCTAAGCGAGCAAGGTGACGTGAAATGAAAGGGCGCTGACCTTCTGGTCGCGCCCTTGAAATTGAACGTCAGATTGCCGCTTAGGGGCGTTTGCAGCGTCGAGCCGTTACGCGGTTTGGTAAAACCGCGTAACTAGATTAATTTGGTTGACTCCAGCTTTTCGATGATCCAGTCGTTGGCTTTGATGACCGGGCGGCGGAAGACGACGCCCAGTGCCAGCGACGGAATCAGATAGCTCGCCAGAATGCCTAGCTCAATCCAGTACTCCATGTGGTACGCACCGGCCATGGCGGCATGCATGGCGTTGATGCCGTGGGTGAACGGCAGGAACGGATAGATCGCCTGGAACACGGGGCCGGTCATCTCGATGGGGAACGTGCCGCCCGAACCGCCGACCTGCATGACCAGCAGCACGACGGCGAGCGCCTTGCCGATATCGCCAAACGAAACCGTAAGCGTGTAGACGATATTGGAGAACACGAGACTCGCGACCCAGCCCGCCAGCACAAACTGCAGCGGGTCGTCGCACTGGATGCCAAAGAACAGGATGTCGCCCGCACACACGAGCGTTGCCTGCAGCAGGGCCAGACCGCCAAAGAACAGGTAGCGGCCCAGGTAGATCTCGTGCAGGCGCACGGGGATGAGCTCGTTGATAAGCTCATCGTCAACCGAGACCTTCATCATGGCCGCCAGCACAATCGAGCCCACCCAGAGCGACAGAATCGTGTAGAACGGTGCCATGGCCGAACCGTAGTTGCGGATCGGATAGACCGGCTTGCGATCGAGCGCGACGGGGCCGGAAAGCGACACGGCCAGACCCTCGGGATCATTGCCGATCATCGTCTTGATCGTAGCGAGGTCATCCGACATCAAGGCGCCGTCGAGCTCGTCCTTAAACGCACTGATCTTGTCCGACGCCTCGCCCAGCTGATCAGAAGCCTTGTTGACCAGCTTTGCAGCCTTGGAGAGGCCCTTTGCCAGCGAACCGGATGCGTCGGTCAGGCCAGCAACAGCACTATCCAGATCGTTCGAAATACCGTTCAGCGAATCCAAAACGCCCGAGATGGTCTTCTTGAGCTCCTTTGCCTTGGCCGAAAACGCAGAGTCGTAGTCAGTCTTGGCGCCCGAGATACCAGCCTTGGCATCCGCGATTGCCTGATCGACCTCGGCACGCGACTTATTAACCTCTGCCATGCTGTCAGAGAGAGACTTCGCGGTGGCCGTCAAGTCCTTGGCGTTGTTGCGATACTCCACAGCAATCCTGCTCAGCGATGTTGCCACAGACTTGAGGCTGTCCTGGAGTTTTTCGTCAGTCACCTGATCGGCAAAGCTGCGGAGCTGGTCGGCCGTGGCGTCGATATCGTCGGCACGCGTGTTGAGCGCCGCCGCGGCATCGTTGAGCTGGGACACTGTAAGGTCGACATGTTGATTCGCGGCATCAAATGCCTTCGCAAGCTCGGCGGACACGTTGTCAAACGAGCCCGCGCTTCCGTCAATCGCGGCATTGATGGCGTCGTTGGCGTCCTTCAGCGCTTCCTTGGAATCGCTAATACCGCTCTTGACATGCTCCATCAGCTGCTTCGTTGACTCATCGACCGTGCCCGTCTGCTTGAGCATGCCGCTCGCCGACGTCAGCGAATCGGACGTGGAGCTCAAAATGCCCGCCAGCGACGAAGCATTTGCCCGAACGTCTCGCAGGTCCTCAATCGAATCGCCGAGCGTCGAGGACAGGTTGGCGATAAAGTTACCCACCTGGTCGGTGCTCATGTAATCGAGCAGGCTGGACACCGTCTTAAGACCGATCGTCGTAATGGTCTCGGTAAAAGTTTTGTTAACCTGGCTCTGGACGGCGCTCGAACCCTTCTCGGTCACGATCTGCGCAATGGCGTTGGCCTTCTGATTCTCGTAGAACTCGATATCGGCATGCTTCACGTCGGTCGAGAAAAGCGTCATCATGTCAGCGCTAAACGTTTTGGGGATAA
>CAVKNR010000095.1:0-5674 GCA_963657575.1 Sodaliphilus sp. | reverse complement strand
TTGTCCGCTCCGCAGCTTTTTTCTACGGTTAAAGGAGTATGTATGTCCGTTGAGGTCATGAGGTCTGTGATCGAGGCCGCCGAGGGCCGCGTTCCCGTCGACACGCTGTTTACCAATGCGCAGATTGTCGACGTGTATGGCCAGCGTGTGGCGCCCGGTAGCGTTGCCGTCAGGGACGGTGTGATCGTCGGCGTGCTCTACAACGGTCGCGACGATGCCTCCGGTACCTACGAGGCTGCCGAGGTTATCGACTGCCAGGGTCGCTATCTCGCTCCCGGTTTTATTGACGGGCATCTGCATATCGAGTCTTCGAACATCCGTCCCGCCGAGTATGCTCGCATGGCCGCGACGCGCGGTACTACCACCGCCATTGCCGACAGCCACGAGATTGCCAATGTTGCCGGTCTCGACGGCTTGCGCTTTATGATTGAGGACGGCCGCCGCGCACCCATCTCCATCAAATACATGATGCCTTCGTGCGTGCCCGCGCTGCCCGACGAGCAGGCCGGTGCCGTTATTTCGGCTGCCGATATGCAGGCGTTTTTTGCCGAGCATCCAGGCGATGTCTTTGGTCTGGGCGAAATGATGAACCTGCCGGGCGTCTTTATGGCCGACCCCGAGACCTGCGCTCGCATCGATACTGCCAACCAGACGCCGTCCAAGCAGGTTGACGGCCACGCGCCGCTCGTTGCCGGCAAGGACCTCAACGCCTATGCCGCGGCGGGTATTATCGCCGACCACGAGTCGACGATTCCCGAGGAGGCACTCGATAAACTGTCCCGCGGCATGTATGTGATGCTGCGTGAGGGCACGTGCAGCCACGATCTGGCCAATTTGTCCCCGATGCTGCTGGAAAACCCCGCCCGCGCCCGTCGCTGCTGCTTTGCGACCGACGACCGTGCTCCCTCCGATGCGCTTTCGACCGGTATGATTGACAATGCCTGCCGCGTGGCTATCGAGGCCGGTATTGACCCCGTGGTTGCCATCTCTATGGCGTCCCTGTCCACGGCCGAGGCGTTTGGCCTGGACCACGGTTGCCGCGACCCGCACGAACTGCGTGGCGCCATCGCCCCGGGCAAGCGTGCCGACCTGCTGGTACTCAACGACCTAACGTTTGCCACGGCTCCGCATCGCGTATATGCCGCCGGTGCTTTGGTGGCGCAGGACGGCACCTTTGTGGGCGAGGTCGCACCCGAGACGGCCGAGGTTGCGGCCCTTGCCGATGAGCTGCGTGCTTCCGTTAAACTTCCGAAGCTATCGCTCGACGTGTTCGATTATGCCTTTAAGCCGGGCGAGGCGGTTATCGATGTCGTCCCGGGTATGGCTATCACGGGTATGGCCCGCCCCGAGAGCGCCGAGGACTTGCGCCGCATTATGCTGATCGAGCGCCATGGCCGCGGCGTGTCGCTGCAGGCCGAGGGCGCCGATGGCGACGGCCCCGCTGGCCTGTGCCTGGTCGGCAAGCATATCGGTCGCGGCTGGGTGCGCGGTTTCACCATCACCGGCGGTGCCATTGCCTCCACGATCGGCCACGACTCGCACAACGTGTGCGTGGTGGGCGACAATGCGGCGGATATGATGGCTGCCGTCGAGGCCGTGGGCCAGGGCGGCCACGTGCTGGTGCGCAACGGCGAGGTCGTGGCGCGCATTCCGCTGGCGCTCGGTGGCCTTATGAGCGAGGGCACGGCCGAGGACGTTGCCGCGCAGCACGACGACTTTATGGTCAAGGCGCGCGCCATGGGTATTGAGCCGCCGCTCGACCCCATCATGGGCATTATCTTCCTGCCCCTGCCGGTCATCCCGACGCTCCGCATCCGCCCCGAGGGCATGTTCGACGTCACCACCTTCGCCTACGCCGACTAGTCATTGGGGACGTTCTTAAACGACTAGTCATCGGGGACACTCTTTGGCGTGTCGCCTGACGCTGCGACCGTGGGACCTCTGGCGCGCGTGAGCTATGTGCTAGGTCCATGTAACGTTTATGACTGCGGGGTCTTATTTGGGCTCCCTTTGGGTACGTTGGATTTGGATATACGTCCGATTCCATCAAGCCCGAAGGGAGCTTTTCTATGTTTAAACTGATCGCATCCGATATGGACGGCACGTTGCTTGACGAAAACGGCCAGGTGCCGCCCGAGACCTACGAATTGATCCTGGCGCTACGCGAGCGCGGCGTGCATTTTGCCGCATCGTCAGGCCGCCGCTACGATCGCCTGTACGAGTTCTTTGCGCCCGTTCGCGACAAGATGGACTTTGTCGCCGCTAACGGCGCCCAGGTCTACGCCGACGGTAAGATGGTAGACCGTGAGGTGTATTCCCACCTGGCGATTCGAAGGCTCGCCCAAGCCGTCAGGACGTTTCCCAATCTGCATCTTGCGCTCTTTGACCGAACCAAGTCCTTCCTGCTCGATGACGAGTGCAAGTTCGTGCGTGAGGTCGATAAGGACCTTCCCAATGCCGAGCGCATTTGGGAGCTGCCCGATCCCAGCGTAAATATCATCAAAGCGAGTATCTTTTGCGACGACGGTGCCGTTATGGACAGTGCGTATGTGCTACAGCGCGAACTTGGTCAGCTCTTTACTTTTGCGCCTTCGGGCAACGCGTGGATCGATGCCATGCAGCCTGGTGTGTCGAAGGCCTCGGGTATCGCGCAGCTCGCGGAGCATTACGGCATTGGTCGCGACGAGGTCATGGCGTTTGGCGACTCGATGAACGACTACGAGATCATTCGCTTTGTCGGCACGGGCTGCGCGATGGAAAACGCGCGCCCCGCGCTTAAGGCGGTGGCCGATCGCGTGGTGGGTTGTAATCGCGACCACGCCGTCCAGCAGGAGCTCCGTCGCGTGCTGGAGAGTCTCGCTTAATCCGGCAGATGGGGACAGTCCTTGCAGCTTTTTGCGAAGAGTGTCCCCAGTGACTAGTCGTTTAAGAACGTCCCCAATGACTAGGCGAGGGCGGCCATGATGGTGCGGGCGACGCCGTCGTGGTCGTTGTCGTATTCGGTGATGGCGTCGGCGGCCTCGCGGTCTTCGGGCTCGGCGTTGATCATGGCCATGCCGTGGCCCGCTGCCTGCAGCATGGGGATGTCGTTGATGTTGTCGCCGAACGCCCAGGCGTCGGCGAGACGCTCGCCCAGGTGCTCACATAGCCACGTGAGGGCCGTCCCCTTGGTGGCGCCCTCACCCATGACCTCGATATTCATGGCGTAAGAACGCGTGACCTCAATGCCTCCGAGCGTGTCGAGCGCCGCCGCGATGGCGTCGCGATCGGCCGGGTCGTGCCAGTACATGGCGATGCGTTCGAGCGTCTCGACCTCGTCGATCTTGCTGTCGATATCCATGTCGATCGGTGTTCGTGTGCGCTTGAGCGAAGCTGCGATGTGGGGGTCGCCGCCGCAGAACTCATCCAGGCGCGTGTAGAGCGAGCGGGGGAGGAAGCACTGCCCGTCCGCGAAGATATCGAAGGTCACATCGTGGCCGGCGGCGATGCGGCGGATGCGATGGGCAATGCCGCAATCGAGCGGTCGGCTCAAGATGCGCGTGGCGCGCGAGGCGTCGGTGGGCACATCGTCGTCGAGCTGCCAGACGCTGGCGCCATTGGCGCAGACGGCATAGTGCACGGCGGGATGGGCGAGGATGGGCTCAAAGATGCCCGACAGCGGACGTCCCGTGCAGGGCACAAATTCAATCCCGCGTCGAGCGAGCTCGTCGAGCATCGCCCAGGTGGCATCGCTCACCTGCTTATCGCTCGTCAACAGCGTTCCATCCATATCGGAAAACACAATCATTTGATGCAGCCCTTTCTGCTGGCATAAAAAGCGTGGCCGAGGGCGGTGATGCCCTGGCCACGCTCGGGTTCTATAACGGTCCGCGTCCTAGCGGTCGGCGAGCGGCTTGTATTCCAGCGGCTCGATAACCGGGCGATACGCGGGACGGATGATGCGGTGCGCGCAGAAGAGCTCTTCCATGCGGTGCGCCGACCAGCCGGCCATGCGGGCGACGGCGAACAGCGGCGTAAAGAGCGTCTCGGGTACGCCGAGCATCTTGTAGATAAAGCCCGTGTACAGGTCGATGTTGGCGCAGATGGGCTTGGTCATGCCGTGATCGCGCATCACCTGCGGGGCCAGACGCTCGATACGCTCGATGAGTGCGAACTCTTCGCCCAAGTCCTTCTTGGCGGCAAGCGTGCGCGCGTAACGGCGGCAGACCTCGGCGCGCGGGTCGCTGAGCGTATAGACGGCGTGGCCCATGCCGTAGATGAGGCCCGTGCCGTCGAAGGCCTGCTTGTCGAGGATCTTGCCCAGGTAGGCTGCGACCTCGTCCTCGTCTTCCCAATTGGAGACGTGCGCACGGATATCCTCGTGCATAGACACGACCTTGGCATTGGCGCCGCCGTGGCGCGGGCCCTTGAGCGAGCCGATAGCCGCGGCGTAGGCGGAATACGGGTCGGTGGCCGATGAGGACAGCACGCGGCAGGCGAACGTGGAGTTGTTGCCGCCGCCGTGCTCGGCATGCAGCATGAGCATCACGTCGAGCAGCATCGCCTCATCGCGGGTGAACGCCATGCCGCCGCGTAGCACCTGCAGGATGGTTTCGGCGGTTGAGAGGCCGGGTGTGGGGTGCGGTACATGAACCTCGGAGCCGCGGCGCTTGGCGACCGAGGCCATATGCGCGAAGGCGGCGATGCGGGGGAGACGGGCGAGCATGGAGATGGCGACGTCGATTTCGTGCTCGGGTGTAATGGCGTCGGGCTCGGCGTCGAAGGCGTAGAGCAGCAGCACGGCGCGCTGAAGCACATTCATGATGCTCGACGACACCGTGGTCATGGGGAACTCGCGGACGTATTCGTCGCTCAGGTGCCTAAAAGCACCCAGGCGTCCGCAAAAACCGTCGAGTTCCTCTTTGGTGGGCAGCGAGCCCGTGATGAGCAGATAGGCGACCTCTTCGTAGCCGTAGCGGTTCTCGGCCTGGGCGTTGTTGACCAGATCCTCGATGCTGTAGCCACGAAGCGTGAGCTTGCCCTGATCGGGCACGACTTTGCCGTCGACCTTGTTGTAGCCGTGCACGTCCGAGATGCGGGTAAGGCCCGCGACCACGCCCGAGCCATCGGCATTGCGCAGACCGCGCTTGACGTTGTGCTCTACGAACAGGTCCTCGTCGTACGGGGCGGTCGGCAGGCCGTGGTAGAGGTTTTCGCTTTCGGGCGAAATCTGACGGCTCGCCTCGTAATCCAGAACCAGGCGGCTCAGGTGATCGTCGAAGCGGTAGTAGATTTTCTTGGCGTCGTAGGCCATGTGCGCTCCTCTCCGGTCCGCTTTGGGGGCGCGCTTGGACGATATGACGTCAAGCTGCCCCGAGCGGCTCGTTCGCTACAGGCGGTACATAAAGTTGAAGACGTCCTCGCGCTGGATGGACACGTTGACGCCCGAAAGCTCGCCGGCCTCGGCCAGCGCCTTCTGCAGCTCGGCGAAGTCGAGCTTGGACTCGGCGGTATCGGCCAGCATGGTCATGGTGAAGATGTCCTCGATAATGGACTGCGTGATGTCGCGGATGTCGACGTTGGCCTCGCCTAGAACACGGGTGACGCCGGCGACGATACCGGGGCGGTTCTTGCCAAGGACGGTGATGACGATACGGGAGGACGAGATCTCGGCCATGGGAAACCCTTTCGCGTG